>JAENXH010000037.1 GCA_016649585.1 Methanosarcinales archaeon | reverse complement strand
ATATCTCGCATACCTGCGATCTCCTTCCATGGTATCTCAGGGTATTTTCCTTTTATTCCATCCGGGATATTCTTGACCGCCTCTCCAATAATCTCTATGCGACGAATAACCGCGTCCTGAAGTTGAATCAAGTCAAAGAAATCTTCTTCTGTTCCGTGTTATTATCTGTATATCTATCAATCAACGCAATGCACTCTAATATGTGCTCTATGAATGTCGTGGCATCTTTCTTCATAGGATCACCTCTTGTTCACGCAATATCCGTTCCTTGAGAAGCGGATGGAGCGATTTATACGTAAGTACGTCTACATTCCTTCTAACTATTTCTTGTAGGTCTAATTTTAAGCCTGCGAGGTCTAATAAACTTTTCCGCCCTTCAAATTCCACGAGGAGATCAATATCGCTCTCTTCAGTGGCTTCTCCTCGTACTATGGAGCCGAAAAGGGCTGCTTTCTTAACGTCATGCTTCCTCAACACGTCAATGAGCGTCTTCTTTAGCTCTTCAAGCGGATCTTCCTTCATAGTTCTAAGTTAAAAGCCTCCTGTATAAGTTCTTTACCATCCTATTCTATTCTCATCTGTGATAGATGACGTGATGAAACTGCCGGATAAAATAACGAGAATTTACAGGTTGTTTACGACGTGAAAACCAGGTGCTCAAGCCATTGCATGAGAAACGGAAAACCTTTTCATGCTTCTTTCGGAGCAGCTCCGGGTTTTATCTCCTTCTTTCGTAAGGTGTTCACTTTACTTTCATCTACATCAACGTTATAATTCCATAGTATCTTCAGTGGGTTCTTCCATACTCAAATACAATCTACTCCACCAGATAACAGTTAAAGGTTCGATGACAATAACAGAGAGTAGCGCACTTATTAGCCCTCCGATATATGGTATAACTCCGAAAGATCCCGCGATTATACTTACTACGAGAACAATAAGCCAGAGCAAGAGGACCGCGAGTTTATTACGCATAAAACATCTAAATCCCGTTTTAATACCCTCTATTGCACCCATATCGCCGATAACCACGGCATATCTTGGAAGTGCAAGTAGTATACTGATGATAACGATGTAGACGATCATTACCAAAAGTCCCATTCCAAATAGTGCAAAAGCCGCGATTACTTCCCCCTCTGGTAGCTCTGAAAAGGTCCTTACCTTTGGAAGAAGGTATAAAATGCCAGGGATCAGGAAAACAATACCCGCGAAAGAGATCAAGCCAACGATAATGTCTGCGAAGAACAGACTCACAAACTTCCTTCTTCCGTATTCGAGCATGTGTGATAAATCGGTATGTCCAGTTTCTGTTGCCTCTTTAGCCATACCGATTGCACCAGCCCAGAAAAAGGCATTGATTAACATGGCTATAAGTACAGCGACGATTATGGCAACTATGATTATGCCGATGCTTTGAAGGAGCTGAGGTGGAAGCTGTGGAATAAGATCTTGCGGTGGTGCCGCTAAATTTTCGAGCGAAGGAATTAGCGAAGGCATTGTTGCTAAAATGGTTGTGAATATGATTATACCTGCTATGATGGCTGTTAGTATTGAAGTAAACACAAAAGGAAGACAAATAATCAAATTATTCTTCCACGTTTCGAACCCTTTTTCTATTATACTGCCAAGGTCTTCTACCATACCATCTTTTGTTAATCTTTAGAGTATAAAAACTTTTTTATCGCCAACTTTTTGCTTAGTTTACTGTTTTTAACGCGGAATTTGCAAAAACTACGCCTCACAGCTTCTTTCCGAGCAGCTTCGGGTTTGGAATCAAGTAGTGCTATTACAAAGCTGTCATTACCCTGTTTAAGAGCTACTATCATACCATTGTGTAATTCTCAGCTTTTTCATAGCCGCCCTTATCTAATAGCTGATTTATGTCTACGTTCCCGACGACCAGTTCTAAAGTCCCTTTGTGGAATTTTGTGTTATAGTGGATTTTTTCGCGGGCACCGGGGAGTTCGTTATAAATCTTTCTTAAGTCGCTTATATCCTTCACGCCCTCTACCCTCAAGTGATGTATTGTTCCAGAACTGGTTTTTTGACTACTCAATATTAGTTTTTTCATGTTCACTATCTCAATAAATACATTTTTGCATTCATAAATTTAAATTTCCGGGAACATTAAACAATCATTACCCTGTTTATCTGCCATGTTTACGGATTCACGACATTCAGGAATGTTTTACGGCCAGTATGAGCTGCTACAGGGTGCAGTATCTTTTACTCCTCATTCATCCAGAAAAGCTTATATACCCCACCCATTACCTAATCCTAGTGATAAAAATGGCTGAAATACCATTAGCACCTGTAACCAGGATAGTTAAGAATGCAGGAGTGGAGCGAATAAGCAAAGATGCCACCGAGGAATTTGCGAAGCTGATAGAGGCAGAAGGCGAACGAATAGCGAAAAAAGCGGTAGCACTTGCTAAGCACGCTGGAAGGAAGACAGTGAAAGTGGAAGACATCTTAGAAGCAGTAGAATCAAAAGGACACAAAAAATCATTCAAATCACGACAGAATTTAGGACCACATGATCTCGGTTTCAAAATAGTCATGAAAAAGAAATAGCACACACAAACAGGGAAGCTTTTTTTTCTGTTGTTGTCCAACGCTATTGCTGTTTCATGCAGTTATAACCTCTTTTTCCACCTCCCGCTTCATGCCCACCGACAGAAGTCTCCCGAAAAGTGCCCCTGCAAATTTTCTTATCGTTTATTCGCATTTTAACTTATTTAAATAACGGAAACATACTGGAAATAAAGCAATGGCGAGATTAATAATCCCACATCCTGGTCATTTCTCAGCTTTAAAGGAGATAATCGAGGTCAAAGAGGCGGAGGGCTTGGATGAGGTGGACGAGGTGTTCATGGGTGGCTCTCCGGACGTGATGGGTAGTGGGCGAGGTGTGCTGCACGCGCCGCTTCTCGATGAGATCCGGGAACAGACCGAATATGCGCATCAGCACGGCATAAAGATGAATATCACGATGAATTCCACGTGTACGGGCGGGCATCATCTCTCTTTTGAGGGCTATAAGATGTTCTCGTGGTACTTTGGTGAGCTGAACAAGGCAGGCGTTGACGCCGTTACGGTCGCAGAGCCGTACCTCGTAGAGCTTTTACGTGATTTCCCTATGCAGACCGTTGTGTCCTGCTTGTCGTACGTTGAATCGCCGCAGCGTGCAAAATTCTTCGACGAACTCGGTGCTGATATGATCACGGTGGACACGAACGTCAACCGGCATTTCGACCTCTTAGAGGGGATAGTAAAGGCGGTTGACTGCGATGTGCGGCTGATAGTGAACGAAGGCTGTATTTATAGGTGCCCGTTCAGGTATTCGCATTACAATCTCGCCTCGCATCTTAGCAGTTTAATTCAACCTCGTTCCCCTCTATTTGCTCCAGACTACTATTTCGATAAGTGCATATCCATTCGGCTGAGGGATCCCACACAGATAATAAAGTCCGCATGGATCCGACCTGAGGACCTCAAAGCATACGAGGCTATAGGAATAACGGACTTCAAACTTTCTGGTAGGACAAAATTGGTGAACTGGATAATAGATTGTATGCGGTTCTATTCCCAGCGATCTTTTAAGGGTAACGTGCTTGACATCCTTGATTGCCCCCAGATGCTCAGATACGTGTTTTACATAGATAACGAAAAGCTTGAGCGTAGCATAGACCAATGGAAGCATTGTAAGAAGGTCTGTAACGAGTGTGGCTACTGTGACAAACTCACAAAGGAGGCATTGACGTATCTCAAATGAGATTGGTCGTCCCGCACCCCGGACATTTCGCCGCTTTGAAGGAGATAATCGAAGTTAAAGAAGCAGAGGGCCTGAACGAAGTAGTCGAGGTTTACATGGCAGGTTCGCCAGAGGTGATGGGAAGCGGTAGAGCGACGCTCCATTCTGCGCGTATTGCGGATATAAAGGAACAAACAGCTTATGCGCATCAGCACGACCTAAAGATGAACATCGTGGTAAATCCATCCTGTCTGGGCGGCTATCACTTGACGTTTGAAGGGTACAAGCTGTTTAAGAGGTACTTCGAGGAACTGAACAAAGCTGATGTTGACGGCGTTACGGTAGCAGAGCCGTATTTCATTGAACTGTTACGGGATTTCTCGATGGAGACGGTTGTGTCATGCATCGCGCATGTGGATTCACCGCAACGAGCGGAATTCTTCGAAGACCTCGGTGCGGATACCATCGCGGTGGATACAAACATAAACCGTAACTTCGCGGTCTTAGAAGCAATAACGAAGGCGGTTAACTGCGACCTCAAGGTGCTCGTGAATGAAGGCTGCCTTTATAAATGCCCCTTCAGGCACGCGCATTTCAACCTCTTCTCGCATATTACCTCCTCGCGCTCTTCACTCATGAAAGCGCAGTCCCCAAACATCTTCAGCGACTACTACTTTGACAAGTGCATCTCCATGAGGGTGAGAGATCCCTCGCAAATTATACGCTCGCCGTGGATAAGACCGGAGGACATGCAAGAATACGAGGCGATCGGCATAAACCACTTCAAAATATCCGGTAGGGCAAATGCAGTGAACTGGATAATAAATTGTATGGTGGCCTATGCCCGGCGTTCGTTCAATGGAAACCTGCTTGAACTCATTGACTGTCCTTCAGAACTCAGATATACATTCCATTTGGATAACGAACTTTTGGAAGGGAGTATAAAACAATGGAAAACCTGCAAAAAGATATGTGATGAATGTAGATATTGTGATGAACTAACAGCTAAAGTGCTGAGGGTACATGAAAAGTGAAAGAAGAGATAATAGAAGGTAGGAGAAGACTTGAAGAAGAACTGAGGAAACTGGTGGGCAATATATTCGTACCAGAAGCAAAGGTATTCGGAATGGCATGTGGCTGTGTGGGCTTTGCCGCGGACCTGAGAGGGCTGCAGAGCGATGCGGTTGAGGTGTTCACGGAGAAGATAAATGCAATACTGGAAGAGATAAGTGAGTCAGTTGGTGTAAAGCCCGAAATCATATATGCGAGGAAGCTACCAGGGAGTGAAGAAGTGGTCGTGCTTACCACAAGGGACTTGTGTGAACGCTGTAGGAACGAGTTTGCGGGCTCTAAAGCTCCACCAAGGCCAGATATAATGATGTTAAAGAAAAAACGGCGGCGTTAGAGCGTTTCAACTTTTATATGGTATTATTGCCAAGATTATTTGTTACTCCCAAAATTAGAGGAGTTGGGAGTAATTCGAGGTCCTGATTAAAAGATGTCTGTAGGAAGAGGCACCCAGATTGTAGCATGTAGGAAGGGGCAAGGGCTTGGGTTAGGTGGCGGTATGGCTCAGAGAGGGACATTCTCGAAATCATGGGAAAGCGATGTTATAGCGGTGGCAATGTCCCCGGGTGTGAGGCACGTGCCCAAGCCGGTATGTGAAATAACTACCGAACTAAGGGACAAAGGTGTTCACACGAGTGTATTAGTATTGAATGCAGGTGATGGAACGCCGGCAGACGCACCAATCAAGGGGGGGCATGGCGTAGCTTTTGGATTGGAGACAAGGGAGCTGGATATAATCGGAAGACATAAGCTTGCTGTATTACATCATGGTAACGTCAAACAGCATTTTATCTATAAAGTGCGGTTTATTTTGAAAAGGGTGGATATACCGGCTATCTTGCTCTGTCAATCTCCCGTAACTTTTAAAGATTTCGAGTCGATAGGAGTGAGCACGAGATTTAAAGAGGGAGATACGCCGGGAAAATTAGTGGCTATCGTAACTGGCATTGTAAGGCATGAGGGGGTTCCACAAGAGAAGCTTAACGAAATCGTAAGCAAAGTAAAAATGAGCCTTCGAGAACTACAATAATATAAGGTAACCGCAAAACCTGCTAAGCACAAAATCATCTATAAATCCAACTATATTTTTTTGCTGTAGTAAAAAGGAAGAACAGATGGAGATGGGAATCACATTGCTCTGGGATAAAGATACGCCATTTAAGCAGTATCTTGCCGATCGGGGGTTTGACTGTGAGGTGTTAACGCCAAAAATATTGGCTGCACCTTTCTTCTCATGGAGAGCACGTAAGTTGTTAATAGTGCCAGCGGGTTTTGGAAATGCGTTTTATTCCGGCGTACTGAATGACCTTAGAGCAACCAGCGCGTTCATAAATAATTTCGTAACCGTAGGCGGTACCCTTTTGGTATCAGGGGCATTCTCAGGTAGGGATGCATACAATTGGCTCCCCCTAAAAGTCAATTACGTGAGAGAGGTGCAAAGGGTAACAATAGAGCGGGTAAAGGCGCATAAGACAGCGACGATAGTGGAAACAGACGAATGTTTGTGCGACGGCTATTTTGAAGAGGTGGAAGATGGCTGGGACGTAATATTGGCGGTAAAAGGGGATGCGGAGAAGAAAGCGATTTTGGCTGTCTCGGAGTATGGGGCTGGTGAGATTATCGCTACGACAATCCATGAATACCCCTCAGAACAGTTTATTGCGTATTGTTCAGGGCGATGAAAGAGGAAGTAGATCGAATGAAAATGGGATTGGGCAATTTGTTGGGTATTGATACGTTCATGCTGGTAGAAGAGAGCTATGCGGGGCAAAAGGGGATTGGCAGAACGCTCGAATATATGGGGAACGTCAAAGAAGAAGACGTGTTAGAACTGGTAAGGATCTATGATAGTAGAAACGAGTTGCTCGGCATTGCCCTACGTGATAAAGACCTGGATTTCTGGATTATCTTCACCGACGTTATTGCAGATAAGGTAAGGAAAGAAGACTTTGAGGTTCTCGCACGGAAGATAAAGGGTGCTCAGGAACGGGTGGTAGAGGTTAAGCGGGAACAAATTCATGACGGGGTGATCGAATTTTATTCCGTGGGATTAGTGAACCGATTATTTTGTGATTGTGACGTAAAGGAGGAACGTTTTTATCCCAGGGAGAGAATAGAGGTATTGAAAAAAGCGCTAAGCGAATTTTTAAGTGAATATGGCGTAGAAACAGGAGAGACGACGAAAGCACTCGAGATCGGCTGTGGCAATGGTGGTGCTACGATTGCACTGCATGAATCAGGTATTTTCCCACTCGCTATTGATATAAACAGATGTGAAATTTGCAAAGGATTAGAGGAAGGCGTATTAGAGCCCAAGAGGAGCATTGTACTGGATTGTTCTCTGCTTTCGGCCTTCTTTGGTAAGGAATTTGACGTGGTGTTCGGATTTATGGTGGGCAAGCTCACTCCGTTTGAGCGATTTACATGGGAAAAGGTGCTCAAAGCAGTCCCAAAAGTTTTAAAAAGCAAGGGTAAGGTGCTATTTACAGTATCGAATGAAGAAGAAACGGGCATTCTGAATGAGATATTACAATATGAGTTTGAAGCGGTAATAAAAGAGAACAAAGAAAGTAAAGGGTATTTCGACCAGTGGCTCTATATGGGCGAATTGAGGGATTAAAATCAGTGTAAAATACAGAGTTCTTCTGGTATAGCTAGCGTCCCTTCTAAAGAAAAGGATTGTTTATTTTTTTCGTATCTTCCGTTGAATTTGCTCGCGGCGCATCTTACGCCACTCCTCTACTCCTTCTACCCATTCCTCTTGCTTCTTGTAGATGTATTCTTGGGCTGCTATCAATTTCTCTGGTGAATCTCCTCGTAATACCGTCTGAGGTACATAATCCTTTGTTGGCAATCCCGTAGTCATATCAAAAGCATCTTCAGGCGGCTTTTCTCGTTCTACTTCTAACCCAAATTTCTCTGCGGCTTCAAGCATTATGCCGGTTGCTATACCTCTGGGAATGTGTATTGCATATTTCTTCTCTTCCATTTTTTTATCCTGCGCCTCCGCCTATTTCAGGCATACCGCCACCTTCGGCCGTTTCTTCTTCCATATAACAATCCATGCAGAGGATTCGTCCGGCTCTATCCGCAAATTCCTCCACTTCTTTACCACACTTTGAACATCGCACGGTCTTAGATTCCGCTTTCGCCACTTCTCGTTCAATCCACCTTCTCCTTCGTTCTTCTGCGGTCTCCTCCTCTGGTTCTTCGTCACGCATTGATTTATAAATGGCGCTCATTTAATATAAAAGGCGTTGTTGCTATGAAAATCGAGCTTAATGGGTGCGTTACAAAAAGGTCTTTAGGGCAAAACTAAACTTTAGCTATACTATTATTAGAGACAAACGATGCCGATTAGTACTGATATTGGTGGCACCTTCACGGACTTTGTAATATTCGATGGTGGCACGATAAATACGTTCAAGGTGCCGTCCACGCCACAGAAGCCGGAGCTCGCGATTGAGAACGGGTTGTTGCGATGCGCTCGTACTACGTCATTCTCTCATGGCACTACGCTCGCCACAAATGCGGTTTTAGAGCGAAAAGGAGCGAAAATCGGGTTGATAACAACAAAAGGGTTTGCCGATATTCTTAAAATTGGGCGACAGCAGCGTTCTCACCTTTACAAGCTCAATTCCTCCAAACCGCAGCAGATAGTTGATACTTATTTTGGACTTTCTGAGCGCGTATCCGCCAAAGGCGAGATTTTGACATCACCAACGCGAGAAGAAATTGAGACCGTGGTGGAGCGGATAAAATCAAAGGGTATTGATTCAGTAGCGGTCTGCTTTTTATTCGCGTTTTTGAACCCCGAAAATGAGCAGATTGTAAGAGAAACCCTCTTAAAGGAGGGGCTCTCGGTTTCGTGCTCTTCCGAAGTCCTCCCGGAATTCAGGGAATACGAGCGGATGTCTACAACGGTCCTGGACGCATACTTGAAGCGAACGGTTGAGCGTTACTTAACCAATATGGGCGCTCTTTTGGAGGAGAACGGTGTGGAGCAGTTTTATGTCATGCAATCCAATGGCGGGGTAGTCAAAGCAGGAATTATGAAGAGTAAGCCAGTAAACATGCTCTTATCAGGGCCTGCGGGTGGTGTAGCAGCTTCAAAATTCCTGAGTACGCTCATCGGGATAGACAATGTCATAACGTTTGACATGGGCGGAACGAGCGCGGATGTCTCCACCATCATCAACGGTAATTTGTCCTGGACGTCTGAGGGCAGCATCAATGGCTTGCCGCTAAGAATGCCGATGGTGGACATCGTCACGGTTGGCGCGGGTGGTGGCAGCATAGCGTGGTTAGATGAGGGCGGTGCTTTAAGGGTGGGCCCTGAAAGTGCAGGTGCTTTTCCCGGTCCGATTTGCTACGGGCTTGGTGGAACGGACGTTACGGTAACCGACTGCGATCTGTTATGCGGGTTTATCAATCCGAACTACTTTGTAGGTGGCGAGATGGCTTTAGGTATAGAAGAGGCGAAACGGAGCGTGGAACAATTTGCGAATGAGATTGGCATGTCGTATGAAGATACGATTTTAGGCGTCTTGAAGATCGTGAATGCAAACATGATCAAAGCCCTGAGGTTAGTTTCCGTGGAGAGAGGTCTTGAC
>JAENXH010000036.1 GCA_016649585.1 Methanosarcinales archaeon | reverse complement strand
GAGCAGAGGTTCAGGACATCGCGGAGTTCGTTGGGGACTCTTTAGAGCTTGCGAGAATAGCTATGGATACGACTGCGGATTTAATTATCTTTTGCGGCGTTGATTTCATGGCGGAGACCGCTGCGATATTAAATCCACATAAAAAAGTTATTATTCCTGATGTCTGTGCGATATGCCCGATGGCGCAGCAATTGCCACAGGAAGTTCTGCGTGCGGCAAAGAGTGAGCACCCCGATGCCGAAGTGGTCCTCTATGTAAATACGCTTGCAGAAAGTAAGGCACTTGCCGACTGCATTTGCACCTCTGCGAACGCTCAGGAAATAGTGGGGGCAATGGATGCACCCACCATATTGTTTGGCCCTGATCACAACTTGGCATATCATGCGCAGAAGGGAACGTCAAAGACGATTATTCCTGTGCCTGAACATGGAAATTGCCCGTCACATCATCAAATCACTCTTGAAGACCTGCAGGAAGCGAAGGAAACGCACCCAGATGCTAAGATTATCGTGCATCCAGAATGCATCCCTGAGGTCCAGGACAGAGCGGATTACATCGCGTCAACCAGTGGCATGGTGAGGATTTGCAAGGCAGTGGAAGATGAAGAGTTTCTTATAGGTACTGAGATCGGGCTCCTGCACCGGCTCGAAAAGGAAGCACCTGGGAACAAATTTTATCCCCTCTCTAACACTGCGGTCTGCCCACAGATGAAAATGATCACATTGGAAAAGATAGAAGCAGCGTTGGAGCACGAACAGCCGGAAGTCGTCATTCCGCCGGGAATCATGGAGAAGGCGAGGAAGCCCATCGAGCGGATGCTCGCTTTATCCGTCTAAACACACCTTTTAAAGTGGGTGGAGTTTAACTGAACTAATTTGGATGGGCGAGGAGGGGGGGTCTGGCCCCTTATAACGTAAAGTGTTTCAACGCATCTACAACCTTCTCATTCTGATCCTGCGTACCTACGCTAATTCGGATAAGCGAATCGCCCGCACCTCTAAATGAAGAGCAATCGCGTACGGTTATCCCGTTCTTCAACAATGCATCAAATACCGCATACGATTTCTTGGGTGAAACATCCACGAGCACGAAATTAGCCTCTGAAGGATATACTTTGAATACTCCTTGCAGATTCTCCTTAAGATACGGTCTTCCTGACTTTACCAACTCAACACTTCTGCGTAAGTGCTCTTTATCCTTTAACGCAGCAACCGCTGCGGTTAGCGCTACGTTATTAACGGTGAAAGGTAGCGAAACTTTTTTATAACTGCTTACCAGCCATTCTGGTAGTACGGCATAGCCAACCCTTAGCCCCGCGAGCCCAAACGCCTTTGAGAAGGTGCGTAATACCAGCACATTTTCACAGTCGTTCACTACCTTTACCAGCGACTTTTTGGCAAATTCCACGTACGCTTCGTCAATCGCAATCATCAACTTGGGTACGGATTCGGCAAGTGTACGCACGTTATCACCGGTTATGCCGTTACCGGTGGGATTGTTCGGCGATGCAAGGAAAATCATGCGTGTTTTGTCGTTACAGGTAGAAATCATGTCAGCGGCGGGTTGGTCATAATTCGCGGCGGGATTGCGTGATAAATAAACGGGCGTTGCGTCCGCTATTTTCACCAACGATTCATAGAGCGAAAACGTAGGAATAGGGATAATCACTTCATCGCCCTTGTCAACGAAGATCTTGACAAGCGTGTCTAAAACGCCATCTATGCCTGCACCGATAACGATATTTTCAACGTCAACGCCAACATACCGTGCAATCTCTTCTCTCAGTGCTTCTTCGTTCCGTTCCCACGGATAGATGCTAAGGTTCAACTCGTCGGCTTCTAACGCTTCAACCACAGCACGAACAGCCGCAGGGCTGGGCCCCAGCGGGTTCTCATTACTACTTAGCTTTATCGCTCCCTTTACCAACTTCCCTGGCTTGTATTCTTCTGTCTCTTCCACCGATGACCGTACGGATACACGCATTCTGATAGTCATTAAGAGCTAAGAATAGATATAGGCTAGTAGTTTTTATAGTGAGGGAAAGGAACGAGAAATAAGTGTACTTCTATATTGTTTAAGCTAAAAAGCAAAATTTGAAACAAAACTTCTTAAGAGGATTTTGACGTTTTTGGGTTTTTCAAAACCCCTAAAAAACTTTCTTTTTTGCAGTAAGCAGTTCGCTAAAAGGAAAAGTTTATATGTTCTGAGGATAAAATATCAATACCGGGGGTATACAAAGTTAAGTGTCAAATATACCAAAGTTAGGCGAAACGACATTGTAAGGGAGTAAATAAAATGAAATGTCCTCATTGTTTAGTAGAGTTTCATGCAGACGTTATATGGACGCATCTTGGAGAAGATGCGGATGGCGAGATGGGTATAGAACAATATTTATGCCCAAATCCGGATTGTAAGAAGATGATATTTTATTTGGTGTGGGGTGTTTCATGGAGTTCAAGCAGGTTAAGAGGTATGACTGGTATGACTACTGATGTAAAGAAGCGATTTTTAGTTTACCCCAAGGGTTCAAATCGTCCTCCGGTTCCTCCTCAAGTTCCCCAAAATTTTGCAGAGGATTATATGGAGGCATGTGTAGTACTACCAGATAGCTCTAAAGCAAGCGCAGCCTTAAGTCGTCGCTGTCTTCAAAGTATACTAAGGGATGTGGCTAACGTTACACCGGGGAATCTTGCGAATGAGATACAACAGGTAATAGGCAGCAAGACTCTCCCCACACATTTAGTAAAGGCTTTAGATATGGTCCGAGAAATCGGAAACTTCGCGGCTCATCCTACTAAAAGTGAGAAAACAGGAGAAATTATACCTGTTGAACCACAAGAGGCAGAATGGAATTTAGATGTGTTAGAATCCCTTTTCGGCTTTTATTTTGTCCAGCCAGAGATCCTGAAAAGCAAGAAGGACACATTGAATAAGAAATTAAAAGAGGCCGGTAAAAAGGAGATGAAGTAGCAATACTCTGCTTCGCCTAGCAGAGCGTATCTGGCTTTGCGCCTTTGGTACCTGCACAAATCCACGTTGTCGAACGTATTTGATCTGTGAGCTGCAGGTTAGATAAAACGATAAATCAGTAAAAACGAAGCAAGTTAAAACAAGTAGCTGAAAATACTTTTTGATTTTCGTTCTCATACTCTAAAATAGAGAAGTGATTAACTGCCGTTTAATTAAAGGGCTAGCTTGCAGATTTATTAAGAATCAGATGTTACGATTAGAAGGAGAACCAAATTGATGAGAGAACTCCTTAATCTCGCCTTCCGGATCCTGACTTGTATTGCGATATTCATAGGTGTAACCTTCTTTGTCGCATGGTTACTCGAAAGCCGAATTTTCTTTTCACTTTTTATCGGCATCCCCGTAGGTGTTATCGGGGCACTCGCAGCATTTGCGATTATGACACGGTATCACGCCAAAAAATAGTACATGCCATTCGTCTACGGCCACAATCACTGTTTCTGCTTCTTCTTTCTAAACAACGATGGTAACGGGACGACGTAGGTGCCGTTCTCCTTTATCCTCAGTACGATCTCCTTTCGCTCTAACAGTTTATCCAGATTGAGTTCGTATACGCCAGGACTCAAAATCCTTAAGCTTTCTATCCTCTCACCCTCTAACGGCTCTCGTTCCTCTATTTCTATCCGATCCACCAACTCCGCTGCGCTTATATCCTCTCCGCCCTTTAAATAAAGAAAAAGCTTGCCACCACACGCTGGGCAGCCCTTCAACATCGCTTCTGTTATTCTTTCAAATTTCTTCCCGCATTTCAGACACTTATGCATCTTCTTTTTTTTATCTTAATTACTTAGATCAGACCGCAGAAACGACTGCGCTTATCAAGTCCTTATCCTTCTTTATCGTGCGCATCACCTTCGCAGGCCCGATCACGGTGAGTCGCGGCTTTCTCCTCAGATTAAAAAAACTCCGCTTTGCCTGATAGCCACTTATCTCTATGCCAGGGAAATCGTCGCTTACCTCCGTCATGGTGAGTTCTATGAGCTTCATCTGCTCTTCCGATGTCAGACCGCCCTCTAATATCACTATATTACCAGACTTCACGCCATCCAGTATAAATCTCAGCTTCTCCGTCGAGCCCATCGAATTTATTTTATCTTCAGATATCAGATCCATCTTTATTTCCATCGTTTAACTTCCCCCATTAGCTCAAAACCGTCCATTTCACCTGAACCTCCTCGCCATTTCCATATACAACTCACCCATATTCTCTCCTTTTAATGCCGATATGGGTATGACCGTGTGCTGAGGAAACGCATCTGCTATCCTCTGTGGTGCCGCCTCCGCGAGGTCCATTTTATTCGCAACAACGATCATCGGGATGCTCCGCGCTTCTAAATTACCGATGATCACAATGTTCGTTTGCGTATACGGATCTTCGGTCGCATCCATCAAGAGCAGAACGCCATCAATATCGTCGAGCCATTTTATCGCCTCTATAACGCCTTCCGTCGCCTCTTTTGCCCTCTTTTTCGCTTCCTTCTCTTCTAACCCAAAAGCCATAAAATCGTGAAAATCTATCTTCGTCGCTAATCCCGGCGTATCAACGATATCAAGCTTCAATTTTGATTTCCCTTCTCGTGGCTTTTGCTCTGCGGTTGATGTTACGTTTGAGTCCGGGCTTACGTTAAGGTACGGGTTCTGCACGGACTTCGATTTCAAGTCTATGAGTACCCCCTCCTTTCTGACCGCTCGTCGCGTCTCGTGAGGAACCTCTGTGGAAACTCCAATATCCTCGTTCTCATCCACGAACGTATGGATTATGGTATTTGCCAACGTGGTCTTCCCTGCATTCGGCGGCCCGTAGATGCCTATCTTTGCCGGTACCTTCCTGAAAAACAAAGCTCTTAGCAGCCGTGATAAAATGCCCTTCCTCCTTTTCCTCAACTTCATCTCTTCTACCTTCCTTCTTCTCTATACCATAGTACTTTTTACTCGAAGATACGCGTAAACTTAATATTACTATATCTCTTTGCTTTTCATAACACTCACATTCAATTTAAAAGTTTCGTAAAGGCGTTGGGGAAAAAACCTGAGAAAGGGTAAAATAAGAAAAGTCGCCGGGCGAGCCGAAGAGGAGAGAAAGTTGAATAAACCAGGAGAACCGGAAGAAGTAATACGCGTGCGTATTCCGCAGAAAAGGAAGAGAGAAGTGTTGGGGATAGTAGATAAGATGTTAGGAGGGCGACGAGTAATAGTCCAGTGCCTAGATGGAGTTGAACGAATGGGGCGAATCCCTGGTAGGTTGAAGCGGAGGCAATGGGTTGCCGTCGGTGATGTGGTAATAGTTGTTCCCTGGGACTTTCAGGATGAAAAGGGCGAGGTTGTCTACCGATATAAGCGACCACAAGTAGAATGGCTGAGAAAGAAGGGCTATTTGAAATAGAGAAGTGGGTGAGCGAACGGCAATTACCCAAAGGTAAGCGCAGGAAGAAGGATTATCGTGATCGTAAAACAGAGCAATACGTCTTCGACATCCCTACGTTGGAAACGCTGTATAAGTTCTCAAATAAAGGGATAATAACCGCGTTGGGTGGCCCTATAAGTAGGGGCAAGGAAGCTGTTATCTTTCATGCGTTAGGCGCTGAAGAAGAGGAACTGGCGATAAAGATGTATAAAATAAGCACCGCCAACTTCAATGCCATGCTTGATTATATTATTGGCGACCCACGATTTAAAAATATAAAGAAAGATCACAGGAGCATCATATTTGCATGGGCTCGTAAGGAGTTCAAGAATCTCAACCGTGCTTTTGATGCCGGTGTTCGGGTTCCCCAGCCGATTGTCTGCGATAAAAACGTGCTGATAATGGAGTTTATAGGAAAAGAAGGGATAGCAGCTCCACGATTGAAGGACATTCCTGTAGACATCCTCAAAGATGATTTTGAACCTGAAGAGCTCTTTCTGCGTATCATTTCCGCTGTAAAAACCTTGTATGAGAAAGGAAAGCTGGTGCATGCAGATCTCAGTGAGTACAACATCGTGATGAAAGGCTATGTGGAGCGTGAATTTGAAACTACCGCAAACAATAGTGCAGAAATTGAAATAGAGCCAGTATTAATAGATATGGGGCAATCCCTGCTTTTATACCACCCTCATGCCGATAAGTTTCTCCTGAGGGACGTGAAAAATATCGTTATATACTTCAACAAACTTGGTCTAAATTACTCAGAAGATGAAATAATGCGGATGGTGAAGGGCTAAAAGAGCTACAAAGTAACCCGCCATGACGGATTAATTAGTAAATGTCACAGAGCAAAGTTTAAGATACGAAGATTGGTAAAATGATTAATACGTACGATCTGAGCAATCAGTAATTAAGGAGCGATGAACAAATGATGACCCAGCACGTTAAGATTCCTCATGATAGAGTAGGGGTACTTATCGGCCATAATGGATTCGTAAAAGACGATATAGAGAAGAAATCGGAGAGTACGATAACCGTAGATAGTACTGAAGGAGAAGTGCGTATAGAAGGCATAGAGGGCGGAGACCCAGTAAAAACGCTACGCGTGGCTGAGGTGGTAAAGGCGATTGGTAGGGGTTTTTCTCCAGAAAGTGCTTTTAAACTACTTGATGACGATTTACTCATCTTTGAAGTCATTTCGCTCTCTCATCTCTCTCCAAAGACCTTAAACCGGGTGAAAGGGCGTGTAATAGGGCGAAATGGAAAAACGAGACGGACAATAGAGAACCTGGCAGACGTTAAAATCTCAGTTTACGGGAAGACTATAAGCTTGATTGGCTATGCACATCAGATAAGAGCCGCGCATGAAGCAATAGCGATGCTGATACATGGTTCTCATCATAGCTCGGTATATGGTCTCTTGGAGAGGAAGCGGAGAGCTGAGGAAGAATGGTGAGGTGATGGTGAATACCTGCGAATTACAGCGAGCAAATCCCTAAGAATCGTCTGTGTAGCAAAATTCATAAGTCATAATTTTTAATTAATATTTATCTAACTGAAAGATGGAAGAGGTGCGAGGATACGAGGAAGAGAGGAAGCGGCTGGTTGAACTTCTCCAGAGACAAGGTGTAAGTGAAGGTGTTTTAAAAGCAATGACGCGTGTCAAAAGGCACCTTTTTGTACCTCCTCCTATCATTGACCAGGCATACGGCGATTATCCGTTGCCTATCGGAGAAGGACAAACGATAAGCGCACCACATATGGTTGCGATGATGTGTGATTACTTAGAGCTTAAAAAGGGCGACAAAGTGCTTGAAATTGGCGCTGGGTCCGGGTACCATGCCGCGGTTATTGCTGAGATAATTGGCAATGAAGGGCATGTCTATTCCGTAGAAAGGATCAAGTGGCTGGTTGAGTTTTCGAAGGAGAACTTGAAGCATGCAGGATATAAGAATGTGACAGTGATACCCGGTGATGGAACCCTTGGGCTGTCTGAACATGCGCCATACGACAAAATAAGTGTGACCTGCGCTGCTCCTGATGTGCCGCCGCCGTTACTTGAGCAGTTGAAAATCGGTGGAAAAATGGTTATACCTATCGGGAGATACCAGCAAGTGTTGTATTTGGTGGAGAAGAAAAACGGAGTAGCGTGGGAACGAAAATGCGATGTTGTTTTCGTGCCTTTGTTAGGTAGATATGGTTTCAAAACGGATTAACAGGAGTAATCACATGAACGAACACATGCTCTCACCGGCAAGCGGGAAAATATTAAGAATCGGAGAAGAAAGCAGAACGATCACCATATTTATGCATCTTCATAATGTGCATATCACTACCGCGCCATTAGACGGCGTGGTGAAAAAAATAACACCTGAAAAGGGCTTGTTTAAGCCAGCTTTCTTCCGCAGCAGCGATTTCAACACGAAAAATACCATAGAACTGAGCACAGAATATGGCGATATAACGGTAGTGCAAATAGCGGGATTTTTTACACGAAAAATAATCTGCGAAGTTGAAGAAGGGCAGGAAATAAGGAAAGGTGAACGGATAGGTAAGATTTGTTTTGGCTCTCGTGTGGATATAAGCATCCCCCGCGGGTTCGGGATACTGGTGGAAGAAGGTGCCCGCGTTAAATGCCGGAAAACAGTTATAGCTTCTCTTAACTCAAAACCATAAATTACTCGTGGTGAAAATAAAAAAAGAAATAGTGGGTTGTGGATTTTTCAAACCACAACCATTTGTTTTTTGTCTATTATATCGTAGGTCCAAGTGCGGTATAGAATGTCTCTATATTTGGCATGAGCTCGCCAAGGGGCACGTTCGTACCAAACAGTACTGTTCGTCCCATTATCTCGCCGATGAACACGACGATAAACAGAACAATTGCTATCATCGAAGCTGTTGCCATGCTCTTATTCTTCAGTGGCAATGCAAGTGCTATGGTGCATAAGAGAGCCAGCCCAACGCCTATTACCCATCGTGCCATGTATAGCGTAGAGTATTCGCCAGACAACATGCTTGTTAGCGTTTCCTGTTGCGCAACTTGTGCATATTCTGTCTCCGCGACTTCTAACATGCCGGTATTCAGAAAAAGTCCTACGGCAAGCACGATGATCATCACAAGCGCGGTTCCCATCGTAATCCAGAGCATCTGTGCTAAAGGCTCGTCTCCCTCTTTTTTCATCACGTATTTCACTGAAAGAACTGCTGCTACTGCCGTTACGCCTGCAAGCAGAGCGGTAACATAGAAGAACAGTATTGTCGTTGGATGATTCAAAGAGGGGAGTGTGTATATCATGTATGCAGCCGCACTTATATAGGGGAACACAAGTCCCACCACCGCAGCTAAGACTCCAACAGGCTTCCTGAGTGGCATTAGCTTCCCTACTATCGCAGGTATCACTGGGAATCCTTTGAGACTACCGTATTCCGGCTCTAAGAGCCACATCGCGGTATACACCACTGCCAAGATGACAAAAATCGTAAGCAACAGTACTTCTTGACTCAGCAATGATGAACTCACGTTTTTAGTCATCGTTATCATCGCTAAGATCGGTCGTGCCTCGTGTGAAAGTATACCAATCAAGCCGATAGCGGCAACCGGGACACAGATCCATGCCCCAGTCTCAAAGAACTTCGCATCCTCTTTACTCTTTGCAAGGAAGTCGGCGATAAGCATTGCTATCAACGCACCCACTGACATCTGAGTGAACACCGTGAAGACCACGTATGCTGTAACTGCACTACTCATTGTTACCTATCCCTCCTTTACACCCGCTCTTGCCAGGCCATTATGTTCCGAGCCTTCGCTTCTCTATACTGTGGCAATATCTCGTTTATATCTCCTCCGAGACGGCACTTTGTCGCGCAGAACTGTGCACACTTCGGCTGTGGCGATTTCTGTGTGGCTCCCGGCACGAAAGGCGTCACGCATAACGTGCACTTGTCCATTATCCCCTCGTATTCCGCGGCCGCACCATGCAGGTCATGTGGATACTGTGGCGCGCCAAATGGGCATGCCCAACCGCAATATCCGCAGCCTATGCACTTGT
>JAENXH010000035.1 GCA_016649585.1 Methanosarcinales archaeon | reverse complement strand
TTCTCTTCCTCTTCAAGTTTCACATGCTCAATCATCTTTGCAGCGGTTTCGGCATCTTCTCTCTTTGTCTTTGATATTAACGCCTGACGTGCACCTTCTATCGCAGCATTTCCCACTTTCTCCACTTTATCCAGTTCAATTGTAGGAAGAAGTCCTATGCGCACCGCATTCTCCACGTTTATAAAGTATCCGAAAGCCCCTGCCAGATAGACGCAGTCTATCTCATCAAGTGCGACTCCGTATCGCTCCATAAGCGTTTTTATGCCGACTGCTACAGCGGTCTTCGCAAGATTCAACTGGTCAATGTCCTTCTCTGATAAACTAATCTCTTCAACTATTCTAAATCCCTTCTCCGTCCCTCGGAACTTACCTCTACCGTCAATTATTTGTTTATCCAGTAGCTCTGCCAGTGTATCTATCAAGCCTGAGCCGCAAACACCTATAGGGACTGCATCGCCGACCGTTTTATACCTGACGTTTCCATCTTCTTCTATTCGCACCTCTTTTATCGCGCCGCTTACGCCACCCATTCCATACGCTATGCTGCAACCCTCAAATGCGGGACCCGCTGCACAGGATGTTGCAATCAACTTATCGTTGTTTCCAAGCACGATCTCCGTGTTCGTCCCGATGTCAATCGCCATGCTTATCTTCTCGCTTTTGTACATTTCCGTCGCCAGCACGAGAGCTAAAGCATCTGCACCGACGAAACTCCCTATCAGGGGTAGCCCGTAAACCTTCACTGCAGGATTTGCCGTAAGCCCGAGTTCTTTCGTCGTTTTATGTACCGGCTTTACACTCAGGGGTTCGTAAGGGCTCTTGCCAAGTGACTCGACGGAATAGCCAAAGAATAGATCCCTCATTACCGGATTGCCGACGACCACAATCTCATAGACTTTACCGGGCTCTACCATAGCGGTGATCATTTCGTTCACCGCGGTTCTGATTTCTCGTTCAAGTATCTCCTGACCTTTTCTCGCAAATTCTATCCTTGAAATTACATTATTCCCGTATTTGGTCTGTGGATTTTCTCTTGAGATGATCGAAAGCACGGCACCAGTTTCAAGGTCAACCAAATACATAGCAAGCGTGGTGGTTCCTATGTCAAGAGCGATACCGTTTAATCCCCCGGCATACTCGCCTACATCTTCCGACTCGTAAAAGACTCTTTCACCCTCTCTGTGCACAAAGGGCTCAACGGGGATCTCCCAGAATTCGCCTGATTCTAATATGCAGTAGGATCTTATTGGCACTCGGACGTAAATGTGCTCCTCGTCGGTTTTTAAAATTGTTGCCTGGCAGGCAAGTCTGTGCCCATCATCCGGTATAAATGTATGTTCTGCTTCGGTCTTACCCGAGAGCGCTCCAGGTGCGCTTTCAACTTCAACCAAGCATTGGCCGCACTTTCCCTCACCGCCACATGATGCATTTATCTCTATACCCAACTCCTGCAGATAAGAAAGTATGGATTTACCTTTAACAAGTTCAGCTTCTTTTCCTGAGTCTTTGAATATGATCTTCATGATTCTTCATTGGTTTGATAAGTAAAGTAAAAATCTTAAAGCGGTTTGCATCATTATAATATCCTATGGAAGGTGCGATAGTTGACGCGCTGCTCGACGTAACGAAAAAGAAAATAGAAGCTTTTTGCGAAGAGAGACTGAACAGCGGAACGAATGCGTACGAAATCATTGATGATATAACAAGGGGCCTCAGGGAAATCGGGGAAGGATACAGAGAGAGATATTTTGATGCAGAACTGATGGTTTCCGGCTGGAATGCGAAAAAAGCGCTGGCGATTCTAAAACCGCTCTTACAAGAAAAGGGAGAAGGAGCGGGTGCAGAATACAAGTCAGGAAAAGTCGTTATCGGCACGGTCAAAGGTGACGTGCATGACATAGGGAAGGAGATAGTAGCGATAATGCTCTCTTCCGAGGGTTTTGAGGTCATTGATCTGGGGACTGACGTAGATAAGGAAAAGTATGCGGATGCCGTTGAGGAAACCGGAGCTGATATTCTCGCACTGTCCGCCTTACTGACGACGACACGCGAGTACATGGCAGAAGTGATAGAGTATTTCAGGAGGAACGGTCTGGAGGTAAAGATACTGGTTGGCGGGGGTGCAGTCAGTTCAAGTTATGCCAACGAAATTGGTGCAGATGCCTACGGTAAAGACGCTGTTGAAGCTGTTAGGAAGGCGAAGGCGCTTTTGAGATAGTTCAGGAATCGCTTAGCGGAACCATTGCTTATATAGCTCGTGCTTCATCAAAACTTCCTTCGCATTTTCTCGTTCTTCTTGATGCCGTTTTAGGAAGGAGAACATAAGCTCAGCAGCCTGCGCCTTACATGCTTTACAAAGCCTTTCTCCTCTTTTACATTCCTCAAAAATCTCTTTTACTTGAGCGTCGTCCTCTATTAGATGAGCCATCAAAAGCTCATAAATCGTGCATTCTTCCGGAGAGCCTCCCAGTTTTTGCTGCTCTTCTACGGTCACTCGACCGCCAGTTTTTGCTCGTTTCACTTTCTCCGCTGCTTCTTCCGGCGATTCTGTTAGCGCTATATAGCTCTCCGGGACGCTTGAAGACATCTTACCGCCATTTAATCCCTGTACGAATCGGTGATACGTGGCAGCGGGCAAGAAGAAGCCGTAGCCGCCGTATTCTATCTCCACGTCCCTCACTATTTCCTCGATCTTTCGCATAGCGCTATCAATCTCGCTTTCTTCAATTTCAAACAGATCCATGTGCAGCTCATAGACTTTTTTCTGACCGTCTATTCTCCTTGCTATCTCTTCCAATGCTCCGCTATCAGCCTTCTTCGCTCTTATGCTTATATATGGCTTCTGATCTGTATGCAATCGCTTTTCTACCAGGAACATCCTCATCCTCGATGCAATGTCCCGTGTTAACCGTATATGCGGATCCTGGTCAACGCCAACGGGAATGACGGCAGGTTTTGGTCCATCATATTCATGAAGTTGTGGCTGCAGTATATCCGCGTTCTGCACCAGTACACTAATCATGTGCGCTATGTTAACATCGCCCTGGAACCCGTAGATTGCACTGATTTCGCTGAAGTTAACTGCTGTTCCGAGTTCGAAAGCGAGATCACGCAGCCTCTTATTCTCTGATTGAAAGTATATGTGCCCCTTTTCTACGTCAAAACCTAACGCTACGAGGCTCACTATGTATTCGTTCAGTCCTATGTCCTTGCAGTCTCTCCATGGTACGCCTCTGACAGAATGCGACTCCATATCCGCTATACATGCAAATGCATCGCCGCCCATGCGCTGATGCCAGATAATCTCATCCATTACCATCTTACCGCCCAGATGGATCTTCCC
This sequence comes from Methanosarcinales archaeon, assembly GCA_016649585.1. Classification (GTDB taxonomy): domain Archaea; phylum Halobacteriota; class Syntropharchaeia; order Alkanophagales; family Methanospirareceae; genus JACGMN01. The sequence continues at coordinate 6,500 of JAENXH010000035.1, read as the reverse complement.
GGACGGCATGAACCCACTCATCACTGCAAATGGGCTCCGCTCAATCATCGCTCGCAGCACGTCCTCGTAACCACGATGCCCGACGATTATGCCTCTTCGCATGTAGAGATGCGGCTTCTCTATCTGGTTCAGCATATCCGTGAACCGGGAAATACCAAAATCGTCAAAGAGCCTCGTATAATCCTTTATATCCGTAACACCCCAGGGGTTTATCTCTGCCATCGCACTGAACCTTCCCTCTAACTATCTCCTCTCGTTACTTTTGATTTTGTAGTATTAAAACTTGGTTTTTCCACTCGCTCACTCTTTTTTGCTCCTCACTACCCGTATATCATACTTATGTATTACCGGATTGGCAAGCAGTTTTCGACACATCTCTTCTACCTCGTTCTTCACCGTTTCTTCTTCACCACCTGATGTTTCTGGCTCTAACGCGATTCGAAATGTTTTCATTGATTTTACACTACGAACATTGTTAAACCCAAGGAGGTGCAATGCTTTCTTTGTGTTCTCACCTTCAGGGTCCGCAATTCCGTGCTTCAGCTTTATTGTTACGTCTACTTCTATGGTCATTTTACCGCCACCTAAAAATGTAAGTATAGATTTGCAATCCAGCTTTAAAAGCTTAGTTGCTGCTATCTTTTAGAAGCTCCAAATTACGTGAGTATAACAAAATCTTAAAATTCCATGTCTTTTGTATAGGCGATTACCATTTCTAAAAGGACTTCGATAATCCAAACCAAGAGATAAAAATGAGCTTCATGGTGATGAGATTACTGCGATTGGTGAAGCAAAAGCGTGCAATTTATAACTTTTATTCCCTTAGTATACTTAATGCTTGAGATAGTTTACGTCAGCGTTATTGTGAGTGTGCTCTGGTTTCTCTATATTTATCAGAAGGATGTATTTGGGCCCGAACCTCTGGGTAAGATCTTGAAAGCGGTAGGTTGGGGCGCGATACCTGCGGTTCTTTTATCGTTTCTCCTTGAATCATTTCTCTTTTTCTGGGCTGGATTATTGAGCGCACCACTCGTTGAAGAAGCGTGTAAGGGGATTTACGTCTATCGAATGCGGAAGGACCCCCAATTAGAAGGCCCTATGGACGGTCTTGTTTACGGTGCTGCCGTTGCAATAGGCTTTGAAATTGTTGAAAATCTCTTATATAGCTTCTCCGTGGAGTTTGGCTTAGAACTTGCTGCGGTACGGTCCATCGCGGTGGGGCATATTCTGTTCACCGGGCTCTTCGGTTTGATGGTGGGCGTGGCGAAGATTAAGGGGAAACGACGTATGATCGTTTACGGTTATATTGGCGCGGTATTGATGCACTTTGCCTGGAACAGTTTGGTAAGCGTGCACTGGGCATCGTATTTCATTCTTGTTCCTGTATTCATTCTCATTCTCAAGCTGCTCGCAGATATAGCATGGAAATATGAATTAGACGTGTATATCTCACCGCGTGAAGAGATGGAGTATAAAGCACGACGGTTCATTACCGAACGTGACGGCGCATCAACCGTTGCACTGGCTGCCGAACTTGGTATCGATCCACATCGAACAGCGTTGTTCATGAAGAGCATCGGCGCGAAATTTGATCGTGGGAAGAAGAAATGGTACTTGGCAGCCGCGGAGCCAGAGCAGCAGATTACTGCACAAGAACAAGATTAAAGTGCTTTAGGGGCGGGCAAGCATTCGAGCACTGCACTTTGAGCTAGCTGTACCAATTTCGTTTTATGTTCAAACTTTTTCTGCTTTGAAGTTTGATAGAGTTAACGTAAACCTTTTCGATGAGAGGAGATGAGAGGAGATGAGAGGAGAGACGATATGAACACATTCTCTTTGTTCAATGTGGAGATTCAGAGGGTATTAGGAGATACGTTTTCTGTTCCCACGAAACCGCAGGAATTAAGCATCCCGCTAATTTTAGAGGGGAAGGACGTGCTGCTTATAGCACCTACGGGCTCAGGTAAGACCGAAGCTGCGGTTTTACCTATCCTGCACAGGATACTGGATTTGAAGCAGCAGAAGCGTGAGAAGAAAGGTTTTTACGCGCTTTATATAACGCCGTTACGTGCGTTGAACCGTGACATGCTGTTGAGGTTAGAGCGCTGGGGTGAACAACTCGGCATTACCATAGAAGTGCGGCATGGAGATACGAGCATGTATGCACGGCGGCGGCAGGCTTTAGATCCGCCTGATATGCTTATCACCACTCCGGAAACGATACAGGCGATAATTCCGGGTGCACGATTGCGTGAGCATTTAAAATCAGTGAGGCACGTGATAATAGACGAAGTGCACGAATTAGCGAATTCTAAACGCGGTGCACAGCTTGCCGTTGCGTTAGAGCGAATAGCGGAACTCGCAGGTGATTTCCAGCGAATCTGCCTCTCTGCAACGGTTGGCAATCCGGCAGATGTCGCGAAGTATTTTGCGGGTTATAGGGCGATGCAGGTAGTGAACACAGTGTCCACGAAAGCGGTTGAGATAGAGGTTTTGAGTCCGAAACGAACGGAAAAAGACGTTTATGCCGCACGCGGGTTAGCCGTTGACCCGGAGGTATTAGCGCATATACGAACCATACGGGAGGTGATGAACGAGGAGGGAAACAAGTCGAGCTTAATTTTTGTTAACACGAGACGAGCGGCGGAGATGCTTGCTTCGCTGCTCAATAGGTATGAACGTGGGTTAATCGGTGTGCATCACGGCTCGCTGTCAAAGGAGACGCGGATAGAAGCGGAGGATAACCTGAAAAGTGGCGTTATAAAAGGCCTTATTTGCACCAGTTCGATGGAGCTTGGCATTGACATCGGCTTGATTGACATGGTCATCCAATATGCATCGCCACGCGAAGTTAAGAGATTAGTGCAGCGCGTAGGTCGTGCCTCGCACTTTGTTCACGCAACCTCAAACGGTAAAATCATTGCGCTTACGCCGGACGACGTTGCGGAATCGGTAGTGATTGCAAAACGAGCACGGGACGGTAAAATAGAGGATATTCGACTGAAAGATGGCTCATTGGACGTCTTAGCGAACCAACTCTGCGGTGTGCTCCTGGACGTTGGTGTGATCTCGGCGGATAAGCTCCATGCAGTGCTCAAACGTGCATATCCGTTCAGGAATATCTCTTTTGAGGTTTTGATGCACGTGATCGAGCAGTTAGCAGAGGAGGGGTTGGTGAAACGAGATGGAGAAAGGATATGGCGTAGCAAAAGCACCCGGAACTATTATTATGAGAATCTCTCGATGATACCTGACGAGCGGAAGGTCGAGGTGTACGATATAGTAACCGGTAAGCTGATCTGCATGCTGGATGAGCGTTTCGTGCTGAACTTTGCGGATCCGGGCGCGTTGTTCGTGGCAAAGGGCGATACATGGCGAATAGTTGACACGGAGCTGGATGCAGAAGGAGGCGGAGGAGCACGGCTCAAAGTAGAGCCGGGCGTGAAACGAGAGGGTGAGATCCCGAATTGGGAAGGCGAGGAGATACCCGTTCCGTTTGAAATCGCACAGGACGTGGGCAATTTACGTGCGAAAATTGCTTACTTTGTTTCGGCTAACGGAAACATCTCGGATTTGAAAAATGAGCTGGCGCTGGATTATGGCGTGAATGCTGATTGTTTTGATACGCTCATCGAATTGATAACAAGTCAACTTGAGAAAGGTTATCCCGTGCCAACGTCACAGGAGATAGTTGTGGAAATAGCGGATGGCGGACGCGAGGTGGTGCTGAACACGTGCTTTGGGCATCTGGTAAACGAGACGTTTGGAAGACTGCTCATAACGTTGCTCGGCGCTCGACTCGGCACGGACATCTCTATGGAGATAGACCCGTATCGGATAAAACTGAAATCAGGTATGAGGATGAAGCAAGAAGCGGTGCAGCAGACGTTAGACTCAATCGAGCCCGAGTTTGTGCGGGTGCTCTTAGAGAAGACCTTAAAGAACTCCTTCCTGTTCAAATGGGAGTTGTTAAACGTAGCGAAACGATTCGGTGCGCTGCGTAAGAATTTTGACCGGAAACGGATTTCCGCGGATACGCTTATAAAACTGTTCTCAGAGACGCCGATTTACGACGAGACGTTGCATGATATCTTCGCTGATAAGCTGGATGTAGAGCGGACGATAGAAGTAGTGAATAGGATAAAATCGGGCGAACTCCACATCCATTTCACATCGCGAGGGCTGAGCCCGATTGGTGCTTCGGGCTATTTAGGCTGGCGCGATATTCTGGCAACTGAACGAGACGAGAGTCTAATTATCGAAGCGCTCAGAAATAGGATAATGAATGATAGAGTGATCTTATTCTGTGTGAATTGCAAGCGCTGGGAATCCCGCAGGCGCGTAAGAACCGTTATTGAACTTGGTGCGGAATCGCTCGTCTGCCCGGTCTGCAACTCACGGTTAATCGCAGCATTAAAGCCGTGGGAGAAGGAGGAGATCAAGCTGGTGAAACAATCCGGTGCACATCAGACAAATGGATACAAAGAGAAAGAGCGCGTTAAACGAGTGTACCGGAATGCGAATCTGGTTTTGTCACACGGTGTGCTCGCGGTGATTGCGCTTGCGGCACGCGGTGTGGGGCCTGAAGTGGCATCGAGAATAATGCGAAGGTTTAACCCGTCGTTAAACGCAACGGAAACAGAGGAGGAGCATGAGTTCTACCGTTCAATCCTTGAAGAAGAGCGGAAATACGCGAGGACGAGACGGTTCTGGGATGATTAAATAAGGAGCCAGACCCATCAAACTTTCTTAGGAAGAAAGTCGGATCAAAGAAATTTATTTCTCTTTTTTATTTCTATTAAACATTTTCTAAAGGTTCAGTTTGGCACACACCTTTTTTAAAGGTGTGATTAAAGGTTTGATTTGAAGCATGAGTTCAATCCTTGAAGAAGAAAGGAAATATGCACGGACAAGAAGGTTCTGGTCTGAAAGAGGGAAGACCGCTTTTGATACTATAATGCAGAGTACACAGGTATTTACCTCAGTTTCAAATCTTTATGAACCCTGATCTCAGATAGAACCGCTAAAAGATGAGTAAACGGCAAATGAGTACCTCAAAGCGATAAAATCCCTTAACAATACTTGCGCTTCAGTCAGAGATACGTCATCACTGTAATCACAGAACCAATCATTATCAACGCCAATCCTATGCCTATTATCGCTCTCTGCCATCTCCCATTCGCTTTCTCCTTCATCCAGCAGCATTCTTTTTTCGTCATCATTTATCTTTACCTTTACACACTATTAAGTTCTTCGGGTAATCCCGGGTCCAACAGTAGGAGTAACATTTCTAATTCGCCCTCGAGACCGAAGCAAACACAAAATAATTAACACTTACATCTCATAACCGTAAACTTTATATATTCTCTGACTACAATTGTTGTGGCTTGCAGCATACACCGAAGTTATCAGCCATCCAGTTAAGAGGAAAGAAAAAATAGAGAGAAGGTTAGTTAGTGCTATTCCCCTTCTCACCTTCACCCATAGGAATCACCACAAATGTTTGATTTGGATACACTTCGATTCGGTTCTTCTCGATTCCGTCTTCTTGTATGATAATCACTATAGCAGCACCCTCTTTGAATTCTGGTGCAATATCGGTTATAGGTTCACCTGTAAGATAGTCTCGCAATTCCTTTTCCGTTTTCAACTCGGTTACATCCGTAGTTAATGCATCTACCATGGCATTATATGATATACCTGAAGCATCGTCTGGAATGACACGTACATGCCAGTAAAAGGTGTTATTCAATATCACGGGTATTGGTTCCACCAAGATAAATCTGCTCCAGTCAACAATAGGATTCGCTTTTCGTAGATAATCAGTTGCTTTAACAGGACCCACTAAAGCTGCCTGTTTGCTTTGTGTAAATGACTGCATAGCGCCTGTTCTTGCATCTATCACATAGATTTTGAAGATACCGTGTGCTTCGCCATAGGGTTCGCAAGTGATTATCCATTTCATGCCCAGATCAGTATTAATCAAAAAGGGCTGCTCGTTATATTGTCCGGGAACTTCTGCTATCTCTAGCTGCTCTACATGATAGAACCACTTATTCACGATGCCTTGTTTGTATCTGAACGAATTCACGTAATATCGAGTTAATTCCTCTGGAAAGAGTTTTTGTTCTTTTAGCACTGGATTTTCTAATGCTTCTGATGGTTTGAGAAATTGAATATTACCTGCTGAATCGATTAATGCTATACCGCCCCATCGTGGTACAGTATACAACACCAAACCTCTGTGCTTTACGCTGTAGGATACAATTGGAACTGCTATGTATAGGTCGTTCTCATAAGGTATCACATATGTATCTTCATAAGTTAACCAATATCGCTCTTTATAAAGTTTCCAGAGATACCAATCACTAACAGCCATGCCTTCGCCAATTTGCATATATTAGACTTGTTGCTAATTAAGGGCGATCTTCACTAAGAGATTTTTAAATTGGATATGCTCAGTGATATTAACTATGATAAGCGTTAACAGAGCTTTAAGG
>JAENXH010000034.1 GCA_016649585.1 Methanosarcinales archaeon | reverse complement strand
AATTCTATTAGCTTAGGAATGTTTTTGGGGTCTTTTGCTTCCCCAAGCAGCCATGGAACCGAATGTTTCTTCATTTTAGATTTGGAGTTCGAATACATTATACTTACCTATTGCCTATAATTTTTAATATATCATCACCATAAGATTCAATCTTCTTTTCACCTATTCCTTTAATCCACTCCAACTCCTTCTTTGTCTTCGGTAATTGATTTGCTATACCTATTAATGTGCTATCGTGAAAGACACGGAACGCTGGGATATTTCCCTCAGAAGCAACATTTTTTCGCCACTTCTTCAACTCGTCAAGCACGCTCAAATTCTTAGTTTCACTAATCTTCTTTTTCGCAGGCAACCGCAAATCGATAGGTATTTTTTCTTCCAACGCCTTTTCTGCCAATTCTGTAAGATATAACAAAGGTCTTGGGAAATTTGAACTGCCCTGCTTTTTTATCAAATATCCTTTCTCTATCAACTGGTCAATAATATCAATCACTTCATCTGCCGTACAATCTTTTAGGATACCGTAGTACCTTGATTCTTGAAGATTTTGATTTATTATCTGCTTTGATTTCGAACCACGCAATATATTGGCTAAAAACGTTCTGCCCGGATGAAAATCCGAATCTTTCAGCAACTCGAAAATATTGGAGGCAATTTTAGAGGATTTGTCCGACTTTTCTCTTAAACTATCTTCAAGTTCCTCTTTTGCTTTGATACCTTCGTCAATTTTCAAAAACGGATTGCAAACACTGCACGCATTGCACTCTCCACTATACTCGTCGCCGAAATAATTCAGAATAAACTTCCTTTTGCACTCTTCGCTTCGCGCATATTCCACCACTTTACCGATCTTATTCATGCTGCTTTCTTCCAACCTCCAAAAGATATCATGAATTTTACCTGCACCAATCTCGTTTATCTCCTGATTGATTTTTATCGGCGTGCAAACATCTCTTTCTATAAGTTCTATCTTTCCTTCGGCTTTCAATCCCCGAAAAATATTGTTTGTTTTCTGAATAGATATTTGAACAGAATTGCTCAGCTCTTCCAAATCCATCCAGCCGTTTAAATTCTCTTTGAAATACTCACTCCTGATTATCCCCTCTGTTTCCTGCCCATATTCGCTTGATTCGACTTTAGAGTTGATCAATCTTATTTTCGCACGCTTGAAAATCTTAAAAGATGTTTTTATTGCCCCCCGCCTCTCAAGATGATGTAAAATCAATCTGATGGGCACTTCATCCAACTTCAAATCGTTTGCCAACCGCTTTATATTCACATGAATTAAGTCCCCCTCTTCCTTCTCTGCCACCAACAAATCAAGCACCGCTTTAATTTGTTGCACAGTAGGCGTATTTCGTTTTATCAGTTTTCTTAATTTTATCTCATCTTCTTCGGAATAAAGCAAAATGCAATTCGAGATATTTTGATCTCTCCCAGCACGACCCACCTCCTGATAATAACTTTCGATAGATTTTGGCAAGTTATAATGGATTATTGCCCTTATGTCCTCTTTATCAATGCCCATCCCGAATGCATTTGTAGCAACCACGATTCTCGTTCTCCCGCTTATAAAATCATTTTGTATTTTTCTTCTTTCCTCCTTATCCTCTATTTGACCGTGGTAATAGGATGCACTCAACCCCTCCCCGACTAAATATGTGGCCAGTTCCTCTGCGGTCCTTATAAAATTGACGTAAACAATAGTCGAACCTTTAAGTCTTTCTAATAAGCCTTTAAGGAGTTCTTCTTTTTTGATATTGCTTTTCAACGTGAGCACTGAAAATAACAGATTCTTCCTGTCAAAACTGTCTTTAAATACATCACATTCGACGTCCAATTGTTTTTGTATGTCCTCTTCGACTTTTTCAGTGGCTGTAGCAGTCAATCCAAGAATAGGTGGAGGTGGAGTGCTTAATTTCCTTATCACCTGTCGCAGTCGTAGATAATCCGGTCTGAAGTTATGACCCCAGATAGAAATGCAATGCACTTCGTCAATTGCTATTAAACTGATGTTACACGACTTCAATATGCTCATCAATATATTATCTACGAATGTTTCCGGAGCGACGTACAACATCTTCAATTTCGATTCTTTTAATTGCTCGTATATCCGTTCCTTCGAAGCTTGATCGAGCATGGAATTTATATATGCCACCTCAAACACACCTTTCTTCTCCAGATTGTCCACCTGGTCTTTCATCAATGCGATTAACGGACTTACAACAACTGTCAGACCATCAAATATCAATGCAGGTATTTGAAAACATAGGGACTTTCCGGCTCCCGTGGATAAAATAGCAAGCGTGTTCTTTTGAGATAAAACATTGTCAATTATCTCTTTTTGATTTGACCGAAAAGATTGGTGATTGAACACGGTGGTTAAAATTGTCAAAGGGTCTTTTGGGTTTGAGGTGTTACTATCCATTTTTATTTATCTCACATAGCGTAAGTTAGTTTTGCACAAAAATATAAACGTATCGCTTATCCCCGTATTCCCTTTACCTTCCGATTACCTATGCCTCAGATAAGTAATCCGTCAACGCGTTTCTTCTTAAAGAAAAGGGTTGTGAGCATAGCAGCGATCAAGAGTTCCCAAGTGCTCTCGCAACTCAGTACAGTAAGGAACGCTGACGGGCTTATCTGCCGGGTTCGGAATGGGACCGGGAGTTTCCCCGCCGCTATGGCCGCTATACCCACTTACAATATGACAATTTTTCTACTTAAAAAGGTTGCTGTGAAACCAGCGGGAAAAAAACGAAAACCTTTTTATATCGAGTAGCATAAGTATGCATATCGTGCACACCATTATTTCGCCTCTGTTTTTACTCTGAAACATAGAAGCATGCGCACGAATGCCCCTGCGTGGGGCGCTGCACCGCTCCACGCGGGTTCTTAGCAGCCTCTATAAACTGACCACCGCCGCAAAAAGCGGGCATTGCGTATCTGCGGGCTAAAAAAGAGAAGGAAAGGTTTGGTTGTTTTTAATAGTTCTTTGGTAAAGGTTTTTTTTAGTCTTTTGAGACCATTACTTCTGACGCTTTTATCACCGCTTCTACTTCATCCCCCTCCTTTAGGTCAAGATCTTCCGCCGCCTCTCTTGTTATCATCGAGGTTATGATTGCGGGCTTGGTGATCTCGACTTTTACAGTAGAAGCAACCCCGCCTTTCTCTATCCCCTTCACAACACCTTCAATCCTGTTCCTTGCGCTTAATGGCATTTTTTCTACCCCAATTGGCAATCCATTTTGCTATTTAAAAAGCGTTCTGATAAAAAGGAAAAAACCATAAACCTTTTTATAGCGAGTGGTTTTATCTTGCATATCGGTCGGAGCCTTTGATTTACTACCCCTCGTTAAGGGGAGACTCATCGGCACGAGAGGAAAAACAGGAGAAGAAGAAAAATGGAAAGAAAAAACGTAGTAGTATGGGGGATAGTGATTGCAATAGTTGCAGGTATACTAGTAGCAGCTTTTGGCGCCCTTCCGGTGTGCGCGGAAGAGACAAAAACAGTCAAAGTCTTCCACGCGGGGAGCTTAGCAGTTCCGTTGGAAGAAGCGGAAAAGCAATTCGAGGCTTTACATCCGAATGTGGATGTGCAACGGGAGTCACATGGTAGTGTGGCCGCAATACAACAGATAACCGAAGTTGGGAAGATTGGAGATGTACTTGGATCCGCAGATTACTCACTTATACCAAGCATGATGTATCCCGAGTATGCCGAGTGGTATGTGAGATTTGCAACGAATGATATGGTTCTTGCATACAATCTGGAGTTGAGCATGTATGCGGATGAAATCACGCCTGAGAACTGGTACGAGATTCTGCGCAGAGATGGCGTGGTCTTCGGCTTCTCAAATCCGAATCTCGACCCTTGTGGATATCGATCAGTAATGGTGTGTCAGCTTGCAGAGCTCTATCACGGAGATGATCGGATATTCGACGATTTGATCCTTGACAACACGGCGATTACGATCAGCGAGGAAGCAGACGGGACGTATCTTATAACGACGCCAGAGCAACTGGAGCCAAATACCGAGAAAGTAACGACAAGACCAAAAGAAGTTGAACTCACCGCGTTAGTTGAAGCAGGTGGCCTTGATTACTTCTTTATATATCGAAGCGTCGCTGTCCAGCATGGTCTCCCCTTTGTCGATTTACCGGAGGAGATAGACCTGAGCAAAGTGGAGTATGCCGACACTTACAAAAAGGTCAAATTGCAAACCGCCGATGATAAGACAAAAACAGGAAAACCAATTGTGTATGGTATCACCGTACCGACGAATGCGGAAAATCCGGAACTTGGATTGGAGTTCGTTAAATTCGTCATCGGCGATGCGGGGCAGAAGATTTTTAGCGATATGGGACAACCGCCAATTGTGCCACCTTTGGGGAGCGGGAATGTACCCGAAGCGTTGGAAAGTTTAGTAGAGCTTGAGGATGGCGAGGCAACGCCGACGCCTAGTCCGACTTCAACGCCAACACCGACGTTAACATCAACAGCAACGCCAGCAACTACAATAACACCTACACCGGAGGAACCGGGCTTTGGAGCAATATACGCTATTACGGGCTTATCAGTAATCGCATATCTGGCGCTGAGAAGGAGAAAGGAATAAAAAGATAGAGACACATAACACTGTGAGACTAAGTATGCGTGTGCAAGAAGCAAGAATGGGAATGAAGGAAAAGCTAAAGAGGGAGAAACTGTTTATCCTTTCCCTATTTTTAGGTTTTTTTCTTGTTCTTCTTGTATTTATTACGCTTGGAAACCTGTTTTACAAGCAAGCGGAAGACTTCTCGGGATTAATTGCTGCTGCGACGGATCTCGTAGTTCTAAAGTCAATAGGGATAAGCATCTCTATGGCGCTGGTTTCAACGTTGATTGCCTTCTTTTTCGGCGTCCCCTTAGCGTATTTCCTCGCACGTAAGGATTTCATGGGTAAGAGCATAATAGAAGGTATTGTGGACGTGCCCTTGATGATTCCACATGTCGTTGCAGGAATTGCGTTGTATGGAGTGTTCATGCGGTACGGAATGATCGGTGCACCGCTTAGAAAATTAGGGATTGTCATTACGGATGCGTATCCCGGAATCGTAATTGCGATGCTGTTCATGAGCCTACCGTACTTAGTAGACACGGCAAGAGAAGGGTTTAAAAAGGTTGATCCGCGGTTAGAAAACGTTGCTCGGTCATTGGGGGCATCGCATTGGAGAACGTTCCGAGAAATAACGTTCCCGCTGGCTTTCCCTTCCATATTGAGCGGTGCGATTCTGAGCTGGGGACGCGCGATAAGCGAGTTCTCGGCGGTTCTGATCCTTGCATACCATCCGATATCCGCGCCAATTTTGATATACGAGAAGTTCACCTCGTTTGGATTAGCTGCATCAAGACCAATCTCGGTTTTGCTGATCTCGATTTGTTTGGTTATTTTTATAGCTTTGAGGGTGCTCCAGCGGAGAAGTAAATAAATGATAGAAGTAAGGGACTTGTACAAGGATTGGAAAGAGTTCGCTCTTAACGATATAAACTTGGAAATTGAAAAGGGAGAATATTTCGTTATTCTGGGCCCCACCGGTGCTGGGAAGACGTTACTCCTTGAGACAATTGCCGGTTTTTACATTCCTGACAGAGGAGAGGTCTGGATAGAAGGGGATGATGTAACGATTCTCCCCCCGGAGAGGAGGCGGGTTGGGTTTATTTATCAGGATTATTCACTCTTCCCACATTTGAACGTTGAGCAGAATATAGAATTTGGTCTGAAGTCGAGGAAAAAGTCTGCATCGCAGGATACGAATAGGAAGCGCGTGAAGGAAATAATGGACTGGCTGAGTATATCTCACCTTGCAAATCGTTACCCTGCTACGCTCAGTGGAGGAGAGCAGCAAAAAGTTGCAATTGCTCGCGCGATCGCCATTGAACCTTCAATATTACTTCTGGACGAGCCTTTATCCGCTTTAGATCGCAGAACGAAAGATTATCTGAGAGAAGAACTGAAACGTGTAAAAGAAGAGTTCGGGATCACCATGGTTCATGTAACACATGACCAAACAGAAGCATTGGTACTCGCCGATAGAATAGCCGTGATGATGAAAGGGCGAATAATGCAAGTAGGGACTCCACACGAGATTTTTAATAAGCCGCTAAACGAGGAGTTAGCAGATTTTGTTGGCATCGAGAATGTATTATGTGGTGTTGTTCGAAATAATGTGAATGGCATTGCCGAGATAGAAGTGGATACGGGGGGTACTATATTCGCCGTTTCTGAGTACCCGGGTGGAGCGGTAAAAGTATTCATACGACCGGAAGACATAATTTTGTCTGAAAGTAGAGGCGTTAGCAGTGCCAGAAACGAGATGATGGGGGGAATAACAGAGCTGCATGACATTGGCCCTTTAACACGTGTAAAAATGGATATCGGGCTTATTGCGCTTATTACAAAACAGTCACGTGAAAGTCTCGGACTGCGAAACGGGGATGAAGTCTGTGCAACTTTTAAAGCGACTTCAGTGCATGTGGTGAGCGGATAAAAGCTTATTCTATTCTGACTTCGTCACTCCCTGCATCATACCCTCCACAACCTGGCTAAGTACGCTGGAAAATCCTTTAAAACTCTCCCCTACTTCTATCTGCTCATCTGGCGAGAGCTTCGCGGGATCTTTATCCTCGAGCACTTTCCACTTCGCCAGGAGTGCCGAGGCTTTATCCCACAATTCCTGATCGCCCTCCATTATCTGGAACAAGTCGCGATTCTCCGGTTTGAAGAGCTTTTTCATGAGTTTATCTAAACCGATCAGCTCTTTCTCCAGTGTCGCAAGCGTCCCCATCATTATGAGCATGTCCCCAAAGTTCTCCAACCCGGTCGCTAACTCCTTCAATTCTTCGTTCGAAAGTTTCTGATTGTTTATTTCAGTATCTGTCATTGTTCGTCATCCCGTGCCTTCATCTAAGGTTTTAATTGTGCCTGAACTTCACTCTGAAACTTTCCTTCGCAACTCGGTCACTAACTCAGCCCTTACCTGAGCATTTCTGTCGCCACCGCAGACCATGCCCCTCACACCGAGTATATCAGGGTTTATCTCCTTTATCACCGGAAGATCATCAAATGTGAGCGAGCCTGCGAGTGCGGTATCCAATCCAAGCGCCTTTGATTCAGAAACAAAGGTCTTAAGCTCCTCTTCGCTGAGGAACTCCAAGGTTGACCGCCCATCTTTTATGCCCGTGTCCACCATTGCCACATCTATATCCACTTCCTTCCCGATCTCGGTAATTTCAAACGGTGAAATCGAATTTATTCGTTTATAATCAGAATAGAAAGCGGAAACAACTTTCTTTGTTGAATCAAAACCTTTCACTGCTTTAACCACGCCGGTAAGCAAATCTATCGCCTCTTGTCTTGTTTTTATCTTGAGCAACCCGATTTTTATGTAATCTGCACCGGCTGAAGCAGCACCTAACGCGGCTAATGACGCAGTTCCGGGCTTATAATCAAAATCTCCGATTGCCGCGCTCATTTCCATGCCATTTCCGCCCTCCTTTTCTACCAATTCTTTTATTGCCCTTATGACCCACGGGAAATTAGCGCCTAACGAGCCCTCTTTCGGATTCTTCACGTCTACAATATCAGCATTGCCACGAATTACCGCCTTCGCTTCCTCCACATCCTTTGGGCTTACCAACAATTTCATTTTTCTCCAGCCTCTTCCTTATGTTTAATCTCTCTTTAATATCTTAACCCCTTTATCATTTCCCACATGTACCTCAGTAGCATTTGTAAATATCCCATGCTCGACAGAACCGACAACAGAAGAAAGTGCAACGCTCATCTCACCGGGATTGCTTATAACGCCGAAATCCGCATCTATTATTAGATTGCCATGCTCAGTTACAAAATAACCTCCCCTACTTCCATCAGTCCTTAAAACATGCGTGCCACCAAGCTCTTCCACCTGTTTCTCTACTATTTTCGTAGCGTAGGGCAGAACTTCTAAAGGCACCGGTTTATTGAGCTGCTCTACCACCTTCTCTTCTTCAACACAGATAACCAGTTCTTTCGCTGCATACGACACTATTTTCTCCCTTGTATGCAAGCCCCAACCGCCTTTAATCAAATTGAGTTGAGAATCAACCTGATCTGCACCATCTATGCAGATATCCAAAGAGGAATGCTCGGATAGCGTGGTAAGTGGAATACCATAATCTATTGCTATCATTTCTGTTCTCAGCGAGGTGGGAACGCCCAAAATCTCAAGCTCTTCATCCTTTATCCTCCGGCCTATCCTTCTTATCGCAAGTTCTGCCGTAGAGCCCGTGCCAAGACCGACCACCATGCCGTCTTTAATTAAAGAAGCTGCGGATTCTGCTGCCTTTTCCTTTTTCCTCACTTTTTTATCCTCGCTCATGCTTCTAAAGTGAAGCTTTTTTATTTTTAAATAAGAACTTTTCGCTTTTTCCGGTAGTTCTTTCCCCGTTGAGAGAAAGATATTAAGGATGGGAGGTCTAATGATATAACAGTAATGCGGGGAAGTAGCGTGGAATGGACAGAGAAATACCGCCCAAAAAAGTTGAGAGAGGTTGTTGGTAACGAGAAAGCAATAGAAGAGTTGCGCGAGTGGGCTGAGGAAGTTTTAGAAGTGAAGTCGAAGAAAGCTGCTATTCTGCACGGACCCGCAGGCTGTGGCAAGACGTCAGCAGCGTATGCACTTGCTGCTGAGAAAGGGTGGGAGGTTATAGAGTTAAACGCATCGGACCAGAGAAGTGCGGGCGTGATAAAAAGCATAGTTGGACCTGCTTCAACAAGCACTACTTTCAGTCAGACGACGAGATTGATCATTCTGGACGAGGCGGACAATCTTCATGGCACAGAAGACCGTGGTGGAACAAAGGCGATAACCGAGATAGTGAAGAGAAGCACACAGCCAATAATCCTCACGGCGAACGATAAATACAAAATGGGGCAAGGTTTACAGAGATATTGTAAGGTTATTAAGTTCGAGCAGATAAAGGCAGGAACGGTTTTCCGTGTGCTGAGAAGGATAAGCGATGATGCCGAGATCAAGATAGATGATAGTGCGCTGATTAGTCTGGCTAAAAATGCGCACGGTGATTTGCGGTCTGCGATAAACGACTTGCAGGCTATTTCAGTGTCAGAATCGAAATTGGAGAGGATCCGTGAAGAAGACATAGCGACAGGATGGCGAGACGTTGAGGAGAACATTTTCGGGGTACTGAAGATACTTTTTGGAGCCGAGGGCTACGAGTTGCAAAGCGCGCTTTCCGCTCTTTACAGTCTTGATAAGACCCCTGAGGAGAGCATACAATGGGTGTACAAGAATTTTTCGTATGAATATGATGACGAAAGCTTTTTGCACGGGCTGCGGTACCTGGGCCGTGCGGATATGTTCTTAGGACGCGTACGAAAGCGAGAGAATTTCAAGTTCTGGCGTTATGCATCGAGTTTGATGGCTGGTGGCGTGCTTTCGGCAAAAGAGATGCAGGAGGGAAAAAGAGAAGGATGGGAACGACGCAAGCAACGATATTTCCGTTCGCCATGGCAGCGCGTTCGACTGCAAGAAGGAGAAGATAGGAAATCGGGACCGATACAGGAAGAACTCGCTAAAAAGATAGCAGCCTACAGCAAAGTGCCGAGGAGCTACGCGCTATTTTTTGTCGTGCCGTTTTTACCTGTCTTCTTTAAAGATGAGAAGAAGGCAGCAGAGATAACTTCGTCGTTACATCTGGACGTACCGCAGATCGCGTTCCTGTTGGGCGATACCGGCAAAGAGAAAGCGAAGCGGATATACCAGGATGCGTTTGCGGTATCTTCGAAAAGAGTAAAGGAGCGGGTGACAGAAGTAGAGAGTACAATTAAAGTTGAAGTTAGAGAGGAGAAACAAGTGAAACCGATGGAAACTGAGATAGAAGAAAAAGGCGAGGAAGGGGAGGAAGAAGAAACAAAGAATCAAAAGACGCTGACGGATTTCTTTTAGGTCTTTTTCAACGCTGCTAATACCCGCGAAAATGCTTATCGTGCTTCTTCAAATGATTATGATGGCAAAGGGGCTGCTGTAAAATAGAAACCCTTATCAACTTCAGTATCCAATCAAGTAAATCAGGAGGATAGTTCATGTATCTCGTCTTTGACACAGAAACCACGGGTTTGCCTCGAAATCGTTAATGCTCCAACTACAGACCCGGATAATTGGCCCCGCTTAGTTCAACTAGCGTGGGCATTGTTTGATGAGGAAGAGCAGGAGGTTGAGAGTAGAGATATGATAATTAAACCCGACGATTTTACGATTCCAAGAGAGGCTACGGAAATTCACGGAATTACAACTGAAAGAGCGATGGAGGAGGGTATTCCTCTGAGGGAAGCACTTCTTGATTTTTCATCTCTTTTGGAGCTGACCGACATATCCGTAGCACACAATATTGACTTTGATGCAAAGATTATAGAAGCCGAATTTATACGAGAGAATATACCAAACAATCTTTCCGCTATTCCAAAAATATGCACAATGAAACGATCAACAGCGTTCTGTGGAATACCGACTCAGTATGGCTATAAATGGCCCAAGTTGTCGGAACTTCATTTAAAGCTTTTCGATACCCCGTTTGAAGGTGCGCACGACGCGAAAGAGGATGTTCAAGCGTGTGCTAATTGCTTTTTTGAGCTTAGAAGAAGATCCATCCTTTAAATGACTTTGATGGATAAGAGGCGGACGGGAGGGGTACGCAATTCTTGCTTCTGGATGTCGCGAATAAGTTCTTCAGTTTTTCAGGGTTGTTAAATATCTGGGCTGTCAGAACTAGGTTCGGTAGGGTGGGTTGATAAGGTGGGCCTGGC
>JAENXH010000033.1 GCA_016649585.1 Methanosarcinales archaeon | reverse complement strand
ATTACAGGGCTGATGATGGCTCTGATGATGGCGAACGGCGGTGCCGCCTGGGACAATGCGAAGAAGATGATCGAGGACGGTTATCTCGGTGGAAAGGGAAGCGATGCACATAAAGCCGCGGTCGTCGGTGATACGGTCGGCGACCCGTTCAAAGACACTGCAGGGCCTGCGATCAATCCGCTCATCAAGGCAATGAATATGGTTGCTATCCTGTTCTCGTCGTTGTTCGTGGCGTATGGCGTGCTGCCGATATGAAGTGAGGTATGAAAACGAAGAACTGCGTAATTTGTAATATTCGCAAAGGTAAGAGGTTTTGCGTTAAGGAGGACAATTTCATCTGCTCTAAATGCTGTGGAATAGTCAGAGACCCACAACTATGCCCCAACGATTGCCCATATCTTTTTAGTGTGACAGAGAAGAAAAAAGCGGGCGAATGGCCTTTATACAGAGTCTTGATGACAACTCCAAAAGGCAGCAGAAGCATTGTGGTCGCAAGGGAGAAGGAAAATGGGAAACTTCAATTCATCTCCGTCCTGGTAGACGAGTGGAAGATGGGGCTAAAAGATTGCCTTGGAGAGCATGATATATCAAAAAAAGAATTTGACAAGCTTGTAGCAATGCAACCGGATTATGCCGATGCCAACTTAAACGAGTGCAAAGAGATAATCAAGCGGGGCATACTAATCGCCGAAACACTGGGCTTGAGAATACCAAGAGATTTTAGAGAGTTCAAATACATCCTGGGCGACCTCGATAACGTTGAGGTTACTGGTTCACTGTACAAATGTTTTGAATGCGGAAAAGGAGATTTGCCCGATGACATAGTCGAACAAATTAAAGAAGTGACTTTGCATGATGTAGCCGCTGGCGTTTGTGGCACTGAAGATGAGACGATGCTTTATTTCGTCTGTGACAAATGTAAAGGAGAAGAAGAGGGAGAGGAAGGAGTGGCGTAAGTGTAAAATAAAGATTACTCCCCTCACCCCTTCTCCTTATCACTTCCGTTTTATCAATCACCCTCACTTTCGGCTTCATCTTCTCGTAAACCGAACTAACCTTCAATCCTAAAAACTGCTCTTCTATGCCCTTTAATTCTGCAGCCGAAAGCGGTTTTACGACACACGGACGCAGCGGCGTATTAAGCCGCACCTCTTCTGCCTTTATTTCTGCAGCAATGCGCGCCATTTCCGCTCATGATTCTTTTTTATCATCAATGAACATCATTTGCAGACTTAGCGAGCGTGCCTTTGTATCCTTTCCTGAATTCCTTCAGCCCCGCGTTATCGCATCGAATGTTTTTTCAAGAACGTCGCCAATCTTTTGCTATCCTTATCTTTTTTTATCATAATATCCGTTTTGAGCACGTCCACCCCGGTATCTACAGCACATTCGTCGTTCTTATCTATGACCAGCACATCTAAGAATTCTTTATAGCACGTATAAACCCCGTACGGGGAAACGTCAAACCCTTTTGCACGCATGAGTTTTCCTGCAGGACCACTCACCGCTTCAGTGCCAACGATAGGTGAAATCGCCATCACGATCTTCCACTTTAGAAGTTCCCGTATTCCCTTCAGACCGAGAATAGGTCCGACGCTTGTTATCGGATTGCTCGGCCCTATGAGTACCAGCGCTTCGGATTCTTTCTCCAGCGCTTCTACAACCGCCTCTGACGGGTTTACTTCATCTATGCCCTCAAAGTGGACGTCTAAAACCTCAGGCTCACCCTTGCGTGCCACCCAGAACTCCTGAAAATGGAGTTCGCCTTCTGGCGTAAGAATCTTCGTGCGTACCGTTGCAGGCTCATCAGTCATCGGCAGTATCTTTATGCGATCGGGGATGCCAAAGCTTCGTGCAAGCGCCGCAGTCGCTTCGGTCAGGCTTTTACCTTGCCGCAGCAGCTCGGATCTTGCGATATGCGTTGCTCTATCATTATCACCAATCATCAGGTGCTCTGGATGCTGCAACCGCTCCAAAGCGTTATGCGTATGAAAACTGTCATCTTTGACGCCCCACCAGGTCTTCTTGTCCATTATGCCTGCTAAGGTATACAATACAGAATCAACATCCGGACAGAGCAGATTTCCTGAAATCCAGATGTCTTCCGCAGTGTTCACTATTATATTCAGCTCTTCCTCCTTGAATACCTTCTCCAGTCCCACCAGCAGCTTTGGTGTTCCCGTACCGCCTGAAAAAATGATCATAATCTCATAAAAAGAGGGTTATGAGATAAAACTATATTACTTAAATTGTGGTTTATTCAACATAGTTACGCTAAACAAAGGACTGCTTTGAGATTGGTACTTTTCACATTCTGTTCTGCATCACCGTGCAGCCACGTGTATAGTGAACGTTTCCAGAGGTTCCACATCCGTTTCCCACGGCCGGTGATAGACTAATTTAAGGACAGTCTGGCCTGCATTTACACACTCAAACCGGATGATTTGCACACCGCCGCTACCTATGGCATCTGATTCCGGCTCAAATTCTATCTCGCCCGCTTGCCGCATGACCTGCCCATCCTGAGGTTCGACCACTTCCCACGTGTAGCCCGTGGTTGGGTTCGCGTCCAGAGTGATGCTCAAGACGTGACCGCTCTCAAGTTCGACCGTGCTACCGTTGTCCGCTGCGGTGAGCTGCACCTCGCTGGGACCATGCGCCATCAACACTACAACGATGAGCAGTATGGCAATAATCACCCCACCGACGATGTACGCCTTTTTGTCCATTGCGATACAGCACCTTTA
Source organism: Methanosarcinales archaeon (assembly GCA_016649585.1). GTDB lineage: Archaea > Halobacteriota > Syntropharchaeia > Alkanophagales > Methanospirareceae > JACGMN01. Next base: position 8,320 of record JAENXH010000033.1, on the reverse strand, counting down.
ATGCATAATTATTGGCACCGTAAGTATAAAAGACTGCGTGGATGGATAGATAAACGCACGTCACGCGCGTCACTTAAACTTAAAATTGCAATCATTTCGCAAATTATAAAGTAGGACTGGCGGTATACTCAGCATACCAACGAATACGTGCATTTGTAATTCACCCGTACGAATAAAGGTGATTACGAGCATACCACTTGCAAAAATGCCGGTTAATACAAGAGCAGGAATTAAATACGTGAACAGTTTTTCACGAAACGTAAAGTCTTCTACTTCTCTGAACCCCTTATTGCTCTCAGCCAATGTATGACGGCGATTGTAAATCATTCTAATCGAGTCCATAGCTATCGCACTCAGCCACGCACAACCCACAAGCATTAAGAGGACGAGCGGTATGTCATAGTGATTCCGAGTGAAAAAATACAGGAGTATAACATAAACGGGAATGGTTAAGGGTCTCAAATACTTCTCACGTTTACTCAGGTCATCAGAAAGCCCAAATTTTTTACGCGCTTGATACACAAACACCTCTTTAAATGCCGCTAAAAATTCTTCCTGTTTCACTATTATCCCCTTTTCTATAATCAACCACCGGGTATTTAAATAAAGTGCTGAATATTATTCCCGCTTCTTACCAATTCTAAAGCGGCTGAAGTTGGGAGTGGTATATGGCCTCGTAAAAAACCGCAAAAACTTAAATATCTTAAAAATAAAGAGAAAACACACAGAGATAGAAAGTAAAAATGGATAAGATAAAAAAGGGTGATCTTTTCTCTATCTCCGGCTTGGAAAACGTGCGAATAAGCATAGGGGGGATAGTAGAGGAAGAGAAAGAATGGGAGCCGATGGGACCCCATCCAATGCCGCGTATCGCTACGCTTCGAGACTGGGACTTCAAGCTGTTGAACCGCTACAAGCCGTTCTATGCTCCGGTTTGCGACATGTGCTGCCTCTGCACTTACGGTAAATGCGACCTCACTGGTAACAAAAAAGGTGCTTGTGGCATAAAGATGGACGCACAGCAGGGAAGGATAGTCCTTCTTGCGTGTTTGGTGGGTTGTAGCGCGCATTGTGGTCATGGAAGACACCTTCTGCACGACATGATAAAGAAGTTCGGACGAGACGTTCCGATAGATTTTGGGCCTGAGGTGGACATAGAAGCACCACTTACAAGATTAATCTGTGGTATAAAACCGAGGACAATAGCCGATTTTGAGCAAGTATTCGATTATATCGAAGAGCAGATAGTTCAGTTGGCAGACGCTCTCCACACTGGCCAGGAGGGCTCATACATGGACTTTGAATCAAAATCGCTTCACATGGGGATGCTCGATTCGCTAAACAAAGAAGCGGCGGATATTATTCAAATTGCCTGTTATGGTATGCCTTCGAGCTTACCGGGCGGTGGACCTGACGTTCCTTTGGTTGATGTGGGTATAGGCACAATAGACACGGATAAACCTGTTATTATTGTTATAGGGCATAACGTACCGCCGGCTGCGGATATAGGTGACTATTTGACGGAAAACGAACTGGAAGACAAGGTCGAACTCGGTGGAATCTGTTGCACGTCTATTGACACCACGCGGGTGTATAAAAAAGCGAAGATAGCTTCTGCACTTGGCCGGCAACTGCGTGTGATACGGGCAGGAATTGCGGACGTCATCGTTATAGATGAGCAATGCATCCGTGCAGACGTATTAGAACTCTGCCAGCGTGTTCGGTCGCCTATGATCGCAACGAACGACAAAGCAATGCACGGGCTGGTGGATCGCACTGATGACGACCCGGATAAAATAGTGGATGATTTAGTGAGTGGACGAGTCCCCGGAGTCATAATACTTGAGCCTGACCAGGTAGGCGAGGTTGCGGTGAGGACTGCGCTCCAAATGGATAAGAAGAGAAGGTTGCTAAAGTTTATACTCAGCGATGACGAATTCAAACATTACGTTAACGACTGTATCCTATGCGGGGGCTGCACACTCGCATGTCCTAACGGTCTCCGTATTGGCGAAGCAAATCAAAGTGCCGCCGCGGGCAACATAAAACCACTTGCCGACTTGTTCGACCTCTGTGTCGGCTGCGGCAGATGCGAGCAGGTATGTAAGAAGCATATCCCGATCGTAGATGTGATGACAAAAGCGGCGTATCCACAGTTGAAAGAAGAGAAAGGGCGGATGCGAATAGGTAGGGGACCGATATGGGACAGTGAGATAAGAGAGGTAGGTGCCCCTCTTGTGCTTGGGACTATTCCCGGTATTATAGCACCGATAGGCTGCGGCAATTATCCCAACGGGACAAAGGATGCATGGCTTATCGTAAAGGAATTTGCGGAACGTAATTATATCGTTACGCTGACGGGTTGCATGGCGATTGATTGTGCGCTCTGGAAGGACGAAGAAGGGAAAACGCTATACGAGGCGCATCACGGTAGGTTCGATGCCGGTGGCGTGCTGAACATAGGCTCGTGCGTATCTAATGCACATATACACGATGCGGCGATAAAAGTAGCAAGTATATTCGCAGGACGGCCATTGAGGGGCAATTATGAGGAGATAGCCGATTATATATTGAGCCGAGTGGGTGCATGTGGTGTTGCGTGGGGCGCGATGTCACAGAAGGCGGCTTCTATCGCATCAGGGTTCAATAGACTGGGCGTTCCCGCAGTGGTAGGACCTCATAGTGCAAAATACCGAAGGGCTTTCCTCGGTCGTGCAGACCTGAAGGAAGATTGGAAGCTAATAGATGCCAGTGATGGTTCGGAGGTTTATGTCGAGCCGGGTCCGCAGCATTTACTGGTGGCATGTGAAACGGTGGAAGAAGCGTTGCCGATGATCGCAAAACTCTGCTTCCGACCTTCTGATACAGACCGCGGTCGTTCTGGAAAGCTGACGCATTATATTGACCTCAACCTGAAGTATCTTAACACATATCCTCCTGATTGGCATCTCTTCGTAAGGACTGCAAGCGACCTACCCCTTGCGACGAGGAACGCGCTATTGAAGAAGCTTGAAGACGAGCATGGATGGGAGATAGATTGGAAGATGAAGAAGATACGAGAGGGCCCGATCAGGGGATACGACCCTTCATTTAACCCGACCAATTTAGAACGGTTGATAAGGGAGAAGAAATAAAGGAGAAAATAAAGATGGGAATGGAAATACCCTTTGACGTGGCAAATATCCCTGGTCCTGAAATGGGAGAGGTTGTATCGCCAGAAGTGATCGGGAGTTATATCTCAAATGCGGAAAGACCGCTGCTCGTTGTTGGCTCAGAGATACTGCGAGATAAATTCTTTATAGAAATCGCGATAGAAATAGGTAAGAAAGGGATTCCGATAGCAGCAACAGGTCATAGCATACGCGGTTTTGTAGATACAGAATACGCCGATAACGTAATGTATTACAATTTGCACGACCTCACCAACTGTTTAAGAGACCCGAACTGGAAGGGATTGGACGGGAAGGGGAATTACGATTTCGTGATCTTCTTCGGTATACTCTACTATTACGCATCGCAGATGCTCTCGTGCATAAAGAATTTTGCAACTGATCCTTTGATCCGTGCGGTCTCTATTGACAGATATTACCATCCGAATGCAAGGATGAGTTTTTCTAATTTCACGCCGAGGATGGAAGAAGAATATAAGGCTATGCTGAATCGATTGGTAAAGAGCATAAGAGGTAGACAGAAGTAATGACGAAAGAGAAAGGGAATCTAATGGATTTAGAGGCCGAAGTGATCTATAACGGGCTGTGTTGTTACTGTGGCTCTTGTGGTGCATTCTGTAAAGAGTACATAACCTACGAGAATGAGCTGCCGAAGACGAAGAAGAAGTGTTATGAGATCTGCGGTGCGTGCTATGATTTCTGTCCCCGGACTTTCTTTGCTCCTTTTGAGGTTGACAGGGCGGTGTTTGGTGACGTACGAACGGATAATCTGTTAGGCTATTACCAGGGCGAGATACTCACCGCACGCGCAACTGATGAAGCCGTCCGCGATAAGGCGCAGGATGGCGGGGTTGTATCCGCATTGCTTGCTTTATTGCTTGAGCACGGTGAGATAGATGCCGCGGTGGTATCGAAGACCGGTGAGAACTGGGAACCCGAACCTTTCGTTGCAACAAAGAGGGAGGATATATTAGCTGCGGCTGGCTCGAAATACACGCAATGCCCGTCGGTATTAGGAGTTGGAGACGCTTTTGAGGCGGGCTATAAAAATATCGCACTTGTTGGGTTGCCTTGTCACATACAGGGTATGAGAAAAGTCCAACTGTCGAAAGGATTTGATGTCGGTGCTGATAGAGTGAAGCTCCTTATCGGGCTTTTATGCACGGAAACGTTCGACATGGCTATGCTTACTAAAAAGCTGGAGGAGTTGGGCACGAGCATAGAAGAGGTCGAGAAGTTCAACATAAAGAAAGGCAGCTTCATCGTCCAAACGAAAACAGGAAAGGAGATAAAGACGCCGATAAGGAAGATGCGGGAATGTGTACGGGAAGCGTGCGACTATTGCTACGACTTTGCCGCGGAGTTCGCTGATGTATCTGTAGGATCAATAGGCTCTGAGGACGGCTGGTCAACGGTGATACTGAGAAGCGAAGCGGGTAAAGACTTAGTGAAACGAGCGGAAGCAGCAGGGATAATAGAAGCGAAGAAGCTTACAGAAGAGCAGATAGCGGAAGTAAGGAATTTAGCATCGTTTAAGAAGCGGGAGAACTTGAAGCATATTTACGAGAAGACAGAACCGATTAGCATCCTGAATATGTTGGTAGAGCCTGAGATGCTGGAACGGTTCTTGAGTGGGGAATGAACTTTTGTATAAAAAATCACTAATTACTGCCAGTATCTTCTGTATCAATCTTAGCCTTTCCCAGGATATCTGTTCAGTGCATGCCAATAAGAACTCAATTCTCGTATCAGTTCTGAGAACACACCGAAGCCGAAGGGTTTTACCAGATAACTGTCGGCATGGTTGCGATATGCCTGAGCTATATCCTCTTTGTTATCCGATGTGGTGAACACCACGACGGGTATGCTTTTTAAGTCTTCCGATTGCTTTATCGCAGTAAGCACTTCATGACCATCGAGCTTAGGTAGTCGCAAGTCAAGAATAACCAAGTCAGGTCGAGGACTGCTTTCCATGTCTGCGTATTTACCACGGCGGAACAGGTAATCGAGTGCCTCACTCCCAACCGCAGGTCAAGTCGTTTACACCACCATTGTAATCGTTCAAGCATGTCCCTGTTCAAAGCCTTCAGGGGCGTTATGTAAAGGACTTTTATCCCTGGAGCACGCTCCGTTTTGATTAATGCATCAAAAACCGGTAACAATGCAGATTCGGTCTTGCCTGTCGCGGTTGGTGCGATCAATAATACGTTCTTCCCCGCCATTATTTGAGGGATAGCTTTGATTTGGGGTTCAGTAGGCACTGCAAAACCCTTTTCCTGAATGGCTTTCTGGACAGGAGTCGAGAACGAGGAGAATACTGTAGTAGTGGGTGGCATTTCTATTTTTCGTGATGCTATATTCTAATTATCATTGTGATCGTTCATAAGTAAAGATGTGTAGAGTTGACAGTGGGGGATTTTTTAAAAAGTTGGCGAGGGATTTTTGAGGGTATGTGTACAAAAAATATAAAAGAGTTCCGCATAATGGATATACGAGTATGAAAGAATTAGAGGAGATTCTGCCGGATTGGCTTACAATCCAAAAGGGGAAAATACAATGAACAGACTATTCCATCTTGAACACGGCGTTATACCTGCCTGTGACGTATATGATATAAAAACGTTCAGGAAACTCATAGAGGCTACGTGCGACGTTGAGGGCATTGTTGGCTACAAAATCGGCGCTATTCTCGGGTTAACCTATGGTCTCCCGCAGTTAGTCAATATTGTGAACGAATATACCGATTTACCGGTGATCTATGACCACCAAAAAGCAGGAACTGATATTCCTCGGATGGGTGAAAAGTTCGCAACCACCTGCGCGGAAGCAGGGCTAAAGGGCGTGATAATCTTTCCACAGGCGGGCCCTCAAACAGAAGCAGCATTAATAGATGCACTCTACGATAAAAATTTAGTGCCCATGGTAGGTGGAGAAATGACGCATCAGGGATATTTAGCGAAAGAAGCGGGGTTTATCCGAGACAATGCACCTGTGGAGATGTACACGATTGCGGCTGAGAAGGGTGTGAACCATTTTATTGTACCGGGTAATAAACCCGCGGTTATTAAGCAGTACCATAAGTTGTTGTCTGGAATAGTTAAAGCGCCGGAATACAGCATGCCTGGGATTGGCAAACAAGGCGGGGATATACTATCCGCTTTTGAAGCCTTAGAAGGTGCACCAGCGTATGCAATTATAGGTGCAGGAATTTATGAGCACGATGATATGGCGGATGCAGCACGAAGATTTTGCGATGAAGCACTTAACTTAGCTTAACTTAACGTAACGTAACCAACCGGAAGTGAGTACGAAGAATGAGCTGGCAAGAAGAGAAAGAGAACGTAGGAAAAGAACTAATCCGTGCTTTGTATAAACAGGGCATGATAAAGACATGGTTCAGAGATAACCCGCAGGGATGGACGCTCGTTTCAGGCATGTGGAGCCCTCTGTATATCCAATTACGTCCTCTGTCCTCATACCCCGAACTGCTCAAGAAAGTTGGCTATGCCCTGGGCAGTCTGATAAAAGAAGAATGCAACGCTGTAAACAGGATCATTGGTGTTGCGACCGCAGGCATATCGATAGCCACCGCCATTTCTTTAGCAGCGAACATTCCGTCATGCTTCACACGGAAATTAGAGGGTGTGCGATCGTTAGAGGATTTTAACCGGTTTGTAAAAGAATATGGCGAGCATTCAATGATCGAAGGTATCATAGAGGAGGGCGATACAGTTGGGATTGTGGATGATCTTGTAACAAAGTTTGATAGTAAAGTGTTCGCCATCACGCAATTGGAATTCGAGCTGGAAGTGCGCGGGTTGAAGCACGTAACGTGCTCAGATGTCATCGTCGTCCTGGATAGGGAGCAAGGCGCGGAAGAGCTTGCGAAAGAATACGGCATAAAGCTGCATTGCTTAATTCCTTTTATGACGAAGGGCATGGCGTGGCTCAAGGACATTCTCGCAGACCAAGAATATGAGGTAATTGTAGATTATCTGCACGGCACTGAAAAATATCAGGATCCGCGCGTGCAAGCGGAGTTGTCTGAGATTGCAATGCTGCGAGGGCGATGATTGTTATGTTTCTAACTAACTTCCAATGGCGTGTGTAAAGACCTCTTCAAACATGTTTCCTCTTCACCACCCCCCCCCGCTGATAGCATGAGCGCCATAACATAAAAAGCTTTTTGAGTGTTTCTTTCTGGCCGTTGAGTCCGCAGGCATGCTATTCTTGTACTATCGTATAACGTACCGTAAGCACATAATCTTTTAAAATCCCAAATTCCGATAAAAAACTGCAACTTATTTATGCACCGATGAATGTGAGAAGTACAATAGGGTACGCCCATGTCAACTTCAGCGTTAAAAGCACTATCGAGTATTTCACGAATAGACCTGACGCAGAGCCTTAAACAGATACTCGATGAGATACTCGCCATCGTGGGGCATCAGATAGGCGCACATTCAGGGTCTATGATGCTCGTCAACGAAGAAACCGGCGAACTTGAACTGGTTACTACTTTTGGAGTACCAGATGATTATATCCAACAGATTTACAACAAGGGAGTTCCAATCACCAACAGTCCAGCGGGCGTGGTTTTGGAGACGGGGCGTTATTACACAATCTCGAATATCTTTGAGGAGTCCAGAGACAAACTCTGGATGGACCTTGCTCGCGAGTTAGGCATCTCAGCTCAGATGTTTATGCCAATGAAACGAAAAGATGAGGTTATCGGTCTGCTGAACGTCTACATGGCAGAGCCACACGAATTCACGGAAGATGAGATGGTTTTTGTAGCCGTAGCAGCAAGCCAAGCCGCTGCAGTAATTGAAAATGCTCGATTATATTCCGAGATCAGCAAAGATAAAGTGGGACTGGAAAGTAAAGCCACCGAGCACAAATATGTGCAGGAGCTATTGTGGAAGAGCAGGGAAATATTGAGCAATATCTTATCTGCCTCACCTATTGGGATAGGTATTGTTAGGGATAGAAAGCTTATTTGGGCAAATGAACGCATGATGGAAATGTTCGGATTTAAACCTGACGAAGATGATTATATCGGACAACGTGCCGAAGTAATTTATGCCTCGAAAAAGGAATATGAACGGGTTGGCCGAATATTCTATGAAGAACTTAAAGAAAGTGAATTA
>JAENXH010000032.1 GCA_016649585.1 Methanosarcinales archaeon | reverse complement strand
TTCAACCCTCCAAACTTTGGAGAAGTTTGATCTTCGTACCTCGCTCGCTTCGCTCGCTTCGCTATTTTTTTGCTCAACTCTACCAGGCGGTCGACATCTTCCACTGTTATCGTTCTACCAAGCCAACTCCTGTCCAGGCCATACGCACTCACTCCGGTAAGGATCACCTCGAAATTGGATACTACGAGCCGTAGCTCTGTTTCCTGATTGATATGCCATAAAGGAGCGAACACTTTGAGGTTTTCTTCCATGGCAATTCGTTCTATTCGTTCCTTTTGGTAAGTACTCCATAAAGCGCCTGTTATAACTCCTTCTATGTCATATTCAGCTTTCGCTTCTCTAAAAGCCGCTCGCAGATCCTCCAGCTCCTTCTCCTTCTCGCCCGCTGTCTCTTTCGTAACCAGGGGCAAGCCAATCGCTTCGGCTTGCAGCGCCACCAACTCCACTGCCGGTGTGTGGAACATATACGATTCGGGATTCCGGCTCTTTATCGTGATTAAACATTCCACAGGATAGCCCGCCTTCCTCATGAGCCAGAGCGCATAGGCGCTGTCCTTACCCGAGCTGAACAGGCACCCCAATTTAATATTTCGCGAAGGGTAAAACGTCCTCAGGTAATCTCTTGTGTACCGGTAGCCGTTCCGCTTCGCTAATTTCTCTATTGCCTTAACCACATTTGCGCCATACTGTACAGCCCTTTTTTTTCTACCTGCAACCTTCGTCAGTCCAAGGTCCCTCGCAATTTCTCTTAAAATAGCCTTATCTCTATCGCCAGCCAATTTATACGCCGCGGGTATTCTCAATGCATAAGCCACGAGGTCTGGAGCCAAGAACGGTGCACGCAACGAAATCCCGTGCGCCTTTGCCACCATATAATCACGGTACAGGTCCCGCTCGTGCATCCCTAAAAGACCGGCGAGGCATTCTTTGTTCAAATCGTCCTTTTTCACTTGTTTGTGGCGCTCGTATCCTGCGAAAAGTTCCTCTGCGCCAAGCCCGTATAAAACCGTTTTTATTCCCGTCTCTTTCGCCATCTCGCATGCTGCATATAACGGCACAGCCACGCTTATCTTTACGCTATCCGTATCGTCAATCAAAGGAACAACGGCTTTGAGATATGTCTCGACCTCGTCAACCCCTATTTTCTTTATCTTCAACGGCAATCCCAAATCCGCAGCGATAGACTTCGCATATACCAAATCTTCCGCTTCCTTCATACCCGGCTCTTCAACCGCCACAGTATAACAAACGAAATCAGCATCCAAATCCTTGCAGAGGTAAGCGATAAGCGTGGAATCCAATCCACCGGAAAAGAGCACGCCAAACTTCTCACCCTGTGGAATCCTCCTCGAAATACTTGCTCGCAGCAAGGTTAGCAATTCTTCTTTTATCTTCTCCTTTCCCTCCGTCAGCTCTGGCACAACGGAAAAGAAACCCCTTTTCTCGAAACTCAATCGGTCTTCTTTTATGTTATATCTTAAGATGGTTCTTGGATCAAGCTCGATTGCGTGGAGATAGCCCATTGCTTCTAATGCTCTTTTCTCTGAAGCAAACGCAAATCCATCGGTGTGTGCGAAGCAAATGGGTCTTAATCCTATTATATCCCGGGCTATGTACAGCAAATCATCACCATTTGCGTCTCTACCTATCCAACACGCAAATGCAAACACTCCGTCTGTCTCGTTTAAAAATGAATAATCTTCTTTTAGTTCATCCACGGTGTATATCTCAGCATCTGCTACAAACCGGCTTCCTAACCGTTTTCTTGAAAGAGCGGTTTTACAAGAACAACACGCAATGCAATTTTTACTACCCTGCTTCACCTTCTTTTTTAATTCGTGCACGTCTTTTGAATAAAACTCATCGCTATCAGTGCGAATCAAAAAATCTGCATCTTCTTGATTTTTCAGCACTTCTAAACCCTTTAGCACGAACTCTACTGACCGTTCATTGTTAAAAACGCCGATTATACCGCACATTTGTTTCCTTCCTGGAGCGGTTATACGTTATCCCGCTATTTTGAAAAAATTTCGTTTGATCATCCCCTATCACATTGAATAAAGATAGAGAAAGCATGAATAAAGAATATATTCTTTATTTTGCTCTTGTTTGTTTATCCCGAATTCCATTTATGCCTAACCTTTCAAATAGTAGCAATAGCGGTAAGAGGTAATTAAAAATAAAGTTAAGAGGCATGAATTTTCCCCTTACCTCACATAGATAGAACATCATCTTTTCAGACGTATTCTATGATTTTGAGAGGTTCATGCCAAAAATACCGCCTTACGTAAGGCGAAGGGGGGGCAGGAGGAAAATATTTCCTCCCTGACGTTAATCAAATCTTTTTAAGCTCTGAAATCACTTCCTTCACTTTGTCGGTCACCCAGTATTTCCGTATCGCTTTTCCCTTCGACTTCGGGCTTTCGGATATCTCGTACTTACTGTTCACGAATCCATACTCTTCCAGCGTTAGCAGATGGTACGATACAAGTCGCCTTTCTTCGCCCATCACTTTGCTTATCCCATTTATGTGCAACGGGTTCTCTACAAGCAGCTCTATAATCCTAAACCTTATAGGATGTAAGAGCACATGCGCATCCTTCACTAACTCATCTTCCATCTTCATCATGTATCCTTATTTGAACTTTGTATATAAAAACCTTGCTTAGGTCAGGCAACATTCCTGCGTTATACTACGCAAAATGCAAATAACTAATCTCGTATGCAAATAAGATAAAGTCATGGAGGAGGATGGATCAAGGGTAGAACCATAGCCATAACTTTTATCTTCTCTACGGACTCCTGGGGTGCTGTGTTTTGGGGTTTATATGCGTCCTGGACGCACTACCGCCATCGTAATAAAGATTCTTTTGGCAATTTTCTTTTCCAAAATCTCTTTTTGATATTTAAAACTTATTATTATAGGAGTTCTTCTCTGATATATACATGCGAGTGTTCAGGATAGCGGGGTAGGGTAGTTAGGAGATCCCGTCGGGCTCATAACCCGGAGATCGGTGGTTCGAATCCATCCCCCGCTATTGATTGAAACATGATCATTAACGCAGATTTGCATATCCATTCGCAGTATTCGGCTGCTACTTCTCCCCGTATGGATTTACCTACACTGGCTACAGAAGCGTTGCGGAAAGGGATACCGCTCATCGGCACGGGGGATTGTTTACATCCGAGATGGTTACAGGGGATAAGGGGGCTGGAAGAGGGAAATGGCATTTTTTATTTTACACCAGAAGACGAAGGCACAACACATACAAACACGAATTTTGTGCTTACCGTAGAAGTGGAGGATACGAGGCGGGTGCACCATCTGCTCATCGTGCCTTCGATCTCGAAAGCAGAAGAATTATACGAGTCGTTTAGAAAGTACTCACCGGATATTGATTCTGATGGCAGACCTTCGCTGAGATTGAGTGGAGCGGAAATAGCGGAATATGCACGGGATGCAGAAGCTCTTATGGGTCCTTGTCATGCGTTCACGCCCTGGACTGCTTTGTACGCATATCATGATTCGCTGAAGGCGTGCTACGGGGATATGGCAGGGTATATATCCTTTGTGGAGTTGGGGTTGAGTGCGGATTCATCGTATGCAGACCGGATAGGAGAATTGCACGATCTTACGTTTTTGACTAACTCGGATGCGCATTCGCCCTACCCTATTCGGCTGGCGCGGGAGTTTAACAGGTTTCACGTGGAGGACATGAGCTTTGAAGAGTTGAAAGCGGCTATAAAGCGAGAAAGAGGGAGGAAGCCCGTGCTTAATGTTGGATTCCCGCCACAGGAGGGGAAGTATAATGAAAGTGCGTGTATCAGGTGTTATACGCATTATTCGCTCACCGAGGCGATTACAATAAGATGGAGATGTAACTGCGGCGGTCTGATAAAGAAAGGCGTGCGGGACCGGGTAAATGAGCTTGCGGATTGCGATGGTACACATCCAGAGCATCGCCCGCCTTATCTTCATTTGATACCGTTGGCTGAGGTAACAGGGTTAGCAGTGCATAAATCGCCGAGTTCGAAAGCGGTACAGAAGATCTGGGAAGCGCTCTTAGCTGAATTTGACGACGAAGTTACCGTTTTGATAGACGCTCCGATTGACTCTATTTTGGGGACTCATTTTGATTCTGATTTCAATTTGGATGCCCTTAAGCATGTGGGAGAGGCAATAAGAGCATTTAGGGCGGGGGAAATACGGATACTACCTGGTGGCGGTGGTAAGTACGGAGTTATCGAGTTAAAAACAGATACAAATAGGGGTGTGGAAGAATTGGAGGTAGAGCAAGAGCCAGAAAGAGGAAAAACGAAGCAACGTTCTTTGCTTGATTTTTGATTGCTCTTATTCCTCTTCTTTACTGTTCGCTAAATAAAGATACAATAACATTATATGCACTAAATTTTAAGTACCGCTGTGCGTAAAGTAATGTTGGGCCGGTAGCTCAGAAAGGTAGAGCAGCAGGCTCTTAACCTGTCCGTCGGGGGTTCAAATCCCTCCCGGCTCGTTGATATAGCGGAAAGATGAAAAAGAATTATTACGATGTCATTATAGTGGGAGCAGGCCCTGCGGGCTTATTTGCTGCGAATGAATTAAAATCGGCAGGACGCGAAGGTCAGAAGAAGAGAGTTTTGGTGATAGAGAAGGGCAAGGACGTAGAGGAGAGACATTGCTATGTAGAAGAGGTTGGTTATTGTAACCACTGTAAAGAATGCAATATAATGTGTGGCGTGGGCGGTGCCGGGACATTTTCCGATGGCACGCTCAATCTCAGACCTGATGTAGGCGGAGACCTTACCGAATTCTGCGACCACGAAACAGCAGGGCAGCTCGTGAAGGAAGTGGACAGCGTGTTTCTTGAGCATGGCATGCCTGACGAGCTGTATAATGGTTCAGAAGAGGATATAGAAAATTTGAAGAGGCGTGCAGCTTCGGTTGGTGGAAGTTTCATAGAAATAAATCAAAGACACATCGGGTCTGATAAAACAAAAGCAGTGATAAAATCGTTTAAGGAGGATTTGGTGGAGCATGGCATTGAATTTATGCTCAATACGAGTGTTGTTGACCTCCTTATAGAAGAGGAAAAAGAGGGGAAGAAAGGAATAAAGGCATGCCGGGGCGTGATAACGGATACTGGTGATACAATAAAAAGCGGGTGCATCCTATTAGCGCCGGGAAGAATAGGTGCAACATGGGTCGAGGGTCTAATAAAAAAGCATGGAATAAAAGCGGAACATGAAGATATAGACGTTGGCGTGCGGGTAGAGGTGCCAGCGATAACCATGAATCCTGTGACAAAGATAAACCGCGACCCGAAGTTTCATATACGAACAAAGCGCTATGACGATTTTACAAGGACATTCTGTACCAATGAGCGCGGTTTTGTCGTTAAGGAAGATTATACTGATTTCATAGGTGTAAATGGGCATTCACTGAAGACGAAAAAGTCAGAGAACACTAATTTCGCGTTCCTCGTGCGTGTGGGGCTGACAAAACCGGTTGAAAATACCACTAAATATGGCCGGTCAATAGCCAAGTTGGCGACCACAATAGGTGGAGGAAAGCCGATAGTGCAGCGAATGGGTGATCTGAGGCGGGGGCGAAGGTCAACATGGGAGCGGATAGAGCGTAATTTAGTGCGAAATACGCTATCTGATGTTACGCCTGGTGATATCTCTATGGCACTGCCGCATCGGATCACGATGGACATTATAGAAGGGTTAGAGAAACTGAATGAGATTATTCCTGGTGTTGCTTCGGATTCAACGTTGCTCTATGCGCCGGAGATAAAGTTCTATGCAATGCGGATAAAGGTAAATAGAAATATGCAGACAACGGTGAAGCATCTTTTTGCCGCTGGTGACGGTACTGGATTATCCCGGGATATTGTTAATGCAGCAGCTACGGGCATACTCGCGGCGAGGGGCGTGATAAATACGTGCGGATGAATTGTGTGCGTATGCCTTATTCGGTCGAGCTGTGATACCAATCCATGATCTCGGGCGGAAGTCCAAAGCCATTCTTTTTCAACTTCGCTACCAGCAATAGTGGCAGTGGACTGAGAAGAAAAGCCGCTCTGAGATAAAATTGGTTGGCGGGGCTTTCCATGATGATGCTATCAGTTGCTTCAGAAAGGGTTGAGTGATTTCCCACGATCGAAAAAGTATCAGCCCCCGAGGCCTCATATTCTTTTTGCCACGCAAAAAGAGGCTTGTTTTCACCACTCCAGGACACCAGTAAAAGACAGTCTCCATGTCGTGGCCTGGGCGCTAATTCCCCCGATAAATAGGCTTGGTCACCCATCGCTCTTTTCACATGCTGCAACCTGATTATCGTCATCTCCGCTACATTCTTTCCTGGGCCCCGTCCCCCAAGTGTAGCATGGCCTCGACTGCTCATTTTTTCTACTGCGCTCTGGTAGACCGCTGAATCAACGTACCGATCAATCGTTCTTCCCACCTCTTCCATCTCTTTGTTTATCTCTTCTATTACCCACAAATGATCCCTGCCTTCATTCAGAGCTTCTTTGATCTTTTGGAATAACACCATACTCCCCAGCTCATAGACGTCATTCATTATTCCTTTTTTGAGAACCCAATCCATAGTTTTGGCTTTACTTTTAGGACCGCTTAGTGTTAGCATCGACCCATATTTTTTACCGATTCTTCCTATCGAAGACCTGGGTTTAGAAGTGACAACATCTATGGAAAACTGCTTATTACCGTCTCTCTTGTGGATATAATCAGCCAGGTCTTTTGCGGTTTCTTTTGGTGTGGTGGTTTTTCCGCTGCTCGAATTGATAACTAAGGCAATTTTCTTGTATTGCTTCTTGAGTACCGGTACTGCGTCCAGTAAGTTCCGCCCCGGGAAATCGATGTCTTCTACTAATTTTACTTCTTTTTTTAACTGCCCTATTCCGATGTGAAGAGCGGCTTTAGACCGCCCCTCTGCTACGAGAATTAGACACTCCGCTTCCCTCAAATTTTCAAGGAGTTTTCTGATTTTTTCTTCGCTGATACTCTGCACATTCTCCGCCGTCTCATTTATATACGGAAAGCATTCACAGATTTCCATACTCATTAAAACCTCCGCTTTTAATTAAAATAACAAGCGTGATGACAAAAGATATAATAAGAAGCTAAATAAAAGCCGATGAAACTAATTACCGTAGGATTCTTGATTGTGCTCATAGGAATGCTGGTCATCCTCGCAGGGGTATTCAGCATGGCGTATCAGTCCTGGAAGGCAGGGGGCGAGGGCGTAGAAAAGCCAGAAGCAGGCGTGCGGGGTGGAGGCATCGTTATGATTGGACCTATACCTATCATATTTGGCACTGACGTTGGCGCGTTGAAAATAGTAATGATCTTAGCGATCGTATTGATGGCAATTGCGGTTATTTTCTTTTATCTTCCGGGGAGGATGGTTTAGGTCTGATTACGCAACACGTAGCATAAATAGTTTACCCTAAAAGTCACAAACCCCGCCCTGAATGAAGGACGAGTCTTCCTGTGTTTTTAGCATGTTTTTCAAGATAGATAAACGTTATTCATCTTTAACATTCCTTAGAAGGTTAATAATAAATACTCAAAAGCCTCTTATTAAACTATGCTCACAAACCTAAAAAACGCAGACATCAAGGAACTCTCAGAGGTTTATGATTCCGAAAACAGGGATTCGTTTATCAGCCTTTATCTGGATATGGATAGCCAGGACAACAAATTCGTTGGAAGAAGAAAAACCACCTGCAAATCCGTACTGAAAGAAGATAAGGAATTGTCAGATAATTTTGAGAATACGATGCAAATGATGGAGGAATATTTGAATAAAGGCGGCAGAGAAAAAGGGCAGAAAGGAGTTGCTATGTTTGCATCAAATATTCACAACTTTTTTAGAGCATACAAATTAGCAATGCCCGTTGAAAACCTGCTGGTTGTGGATACGTCGCCGTATATCAGACCTCTTGCAAGACTGGTTGATGAATATGAAGCATTCGGTCTTGTTCTTCTGGACAGCCAGAGAGCAAAAATATATGTCGTTTCATCAGGCAAAGTGGAGTATAAGAAGAAAAAAGCAAAAGATATTATAAACAAGCATAAAAAAGGTGGAATGTCACAAGCGCGCTTTCAGCGACTAAGAAAGGGTGCGATCAATCATTTCCTCAAGGATGTCGCAGAGGACGTGGAAAAAGTATTTTCGAATGATGACGTAGTAAAAATTATTATTGCAGGTTCGGGTAATGCGAAAATAATGTTCAAAAATATTCTGCCATCCGCCATCAAGTCTAAGATTGTAGATATAATTGACATGGATTTTGACGAGGCTGAAGATAGGCTTGTTTCAAAGGCTGAGGGAATCGTTTTAGAGGATGAAAAAGAAACAAGCGAGAGAAACGTGAGCAGATTGAGGGATGAAATACTGAGAAACGGTCTTGCCGTTCATGGCTTAAAAGAAACAATGGATGCGGTGATAAATGGTCAGATGGAGTTGCTGTTGGTAAGTAAAGGTTATAAAATAAGGGGATGGATTTGTGAGAAATGTCAGGCGGTCGATTCAGGCGTAAAGGACAGATGTCCGTACTGCGGCAGCAGAACGTCAGGAGTTGACGTTATCGAAGAGATCATTGAGTTTGCCGAAAGAACGGACACAAAAATCGAGTTTGTGGAGGATAATCTCGGATTAGATGAACTTGGCGGTGTGGGCGGATTGCTGAGGTTTAAGTGATATTATAACCATGCAATAAAAAAACCTGATCCTATCGATTGCTGTGTTTTTATTACTCATTTTCTCCTTATGGTAGTGGGTATTCAGATATACAATTCACAAAGACGACTTTTGCTACATAGCTATTAACCCAGCTATGGTTTTTCTTTTCATATTCCCTCTTAGTTTTTCTCTTTCTGTAATTATTTAACTCCTTCCGCTTTAAAGTCCAACCACGCCACACCCGATAAAATCGGGTGCATCCCCGCTCGCAAAGCATTTTTGCTTTCTACATCTCAGCGAGCTTTTTAAGCAGTTCTTTATTCTTTTCCATGCTCACATCCATTATTTTTCAATTTCTTCAATCTCCTTTGATTCCGCTTCCTTTTTCTCGTGCATTTTATCGGCCCTCCTTCTTCGCATGCCTTCGTATCCATTCTATTACGCCGTCAAAATCCAATTCATTCTTTAAAAGATGTCAGTAGCTTCAAATCCGGCCCTTTTGTTTCCATCCACAAACGGATGTCCTGAGATAATCCCTCGCGACAAAATCCCTGCACGGCTGAATTTTAGCATTCCCTTTTCACCACCCGTAGCTTCAATAATCTTTTTATGCCGCTGTATGATGTTTTCTTTTGCGAGGTATTTGTAGTTCATGTTTTTAAAAAGCCTCTGGCGAAGATCAATTATAATCAAAATAAAAAATAAAAGAGCAGAGCGCCTAAATTTTAAGAGCTCTACACCTCCTTTCCTTTCATTTTCTTTGCTCCGTTGTGTCTGTTTTTCCTCCTTTACAAATCCTTAAAAACTTCTTCCCAATACTGCACAACCTTCTCCGTTTTCTCTGCCGCTATTCCCGTATATTTCTCGACATCGAAAACCCGCTCCCGCTGCTTGCTCGTGAATTTTTCTAAATACAGCAAAATCTCTTCATCACTTGCAATGAGCTCTTTTAACGATTTATTCTCTTTGTACGCTTGAACACTCTTTCTTCTGACGTATTCGTGTGCATCGGGATGCCCGTAATACGAAAGCAGAATATATAACGGTTCCGCAATAATATTATCCCTTGCCCTCATAAAATTCTCCTGCATCCTTGCTCTATCCACTTCTAACCGCTCTGAAATGCTCTTCAGCTTTCGCACACAGTAATCAAAAGCTACTAATAGCTCCTGCGTGTATCGCTGCGATGCCGAATTCGTAAGGTCGCGTTGATGCTCAGAAATCTGGTCGAGGTGCATCGTTACGACGTGTGGCATGAACTTTTTCCACAGGCTTTTCACGCTTTCAAAACCAATCGGGTTTCTCTTATGCGGCATAGTTGACGAGCCTACCTGCTCCTCTGCCACCCGTTCCATCACTTCCCCGATCTCACTTCTCTGAAGATGCCGCATATCATCACAGAAATTAGCTAAAACCGAGAAACTGCTGATAATAGCATGAACGAAATCGGACATCGGTTCAGGAGGAACTATCTGCGTGGATATCGCCGCGGGTTTGATGTTAAGCACCGCGAGCACCTCTCGTTCAAACTCCTCGGGGTCGTCAACCACCAAAGATGTCGCATTATACGCGCCGACCGCACCAGAGAATTTACCGACAAGGTTTTCACTTGCTTCTTTCGTCTTTAGTATCTGCGAACCCCACCGGTTCACGTACTGCGCAAGTGCGAACCCAAAGGTAATAGGCTCGGCATGTTGCCCATGCGTCCGCCCGATCTGTAGAGTGTTCTTTTCACGTCGTGCCAGACTTATCCATGTCCGCTCCAAGTCGAGCATATCAGGGATAATGACGTTCATCACCGCAGCTTTATACCTGAGTGCATTTGCGGTATCCACCACATCATACGAAGTTGCACCAAGATGCACGAACGATTTCGCCTCATCGCTTACCCCCCTCTGTATGACATTAACCAGCGCCCGGATGTCGTGCTTCGTCTTTTGCTCCTCTTCGTACACCTCTGCTGCTGTTATTTTTGACGCCGCTGCTACGATCTCATCGCAAAAATCTTTCTTTAACAAGCCTCTGGCCGCAAACACTTGCGCAAGAGCCGCTTCTATCTTCGCTTTATACCGCACGTAAGCTTCATCAGAGAGATAAGCCCTTAAATCATCCACGGCATACCGGTAATCAGTAGGAGAGAACGCAGAGAAGTCTATTGCTTCTTTCATTTTCGCACGCTTTAACATTATGACCCCATTTTAATAAAACCCTGTCTTTTTAGTCAGAGAAGTGTCTGAAAGAAGTAGTTTTTGATAGGCAGCGCTCGTCCACATCTTCTCGCGGTAAACTCCACCTGAAAGAAACCTATCCGCAACTATCAACGACCGCAAGTAATATATATGGATAGTGTTTAATTGCTTAGTTACATCGCGATATTTTTTGAGATGGG
>JAENXH010000031.1 GCA_016649585.1 Methanosarcinales archaeon | reverse complement strand
CATTTTTCACCTCCTGTTTTTATCTCATTCATTATATCATCCATATTATAACATTTCCTACATATCTGCAATGCGTATCCATCTTCATGGACGAACACCTTATATCATTTCCCTATAACTACTCGTCAAAATTACCTAAGGCAATTTCTTTTCCTCCCTGCTTTTAAAGATAGTCTTCTTCTAATTTATACATTTCGCTCTTTTTACTCGGTGTGATTTTTTTTCGTTCTTTGACCACTCCGCTAATAAAAGCGTAACGAATCAGATACATATTGTCGTCAAAAGTTCAGATTCATTGCCGAAGAATATCCACGATCTTCTCAATTATTTGACCAATCTTATCGAGTTTAAGAGAACCAACTCGATACCGGATAATGTGACGGTCTGCGGTAAATAAGCGGTTTGGTCTTACATTGCTCCTTTGCTGGAGTGCCCCAGTTTCAAAATCACTTTCATCAATTGAAATTGCGTATCTGTCGCTAATCGACTGGCTCGTTATCTGGCAAAGAATCAAATCATCGCCTTCCAACTCTGCAATTACCAAGGTCGGTCTTCTTTTAGTTTGGGTTAGATCAGAAAAGGGAAAGGGGACGACTACAACATCCCCTTTTATAAATCTTTCCATGCTTCATCTTCCTCTGGTTTTAGCCAATCCTTTTTGAGAGACGTTTCACTTACGAGTGCCAACTCCATCGTTGGTTCCAAAGCAGGTACTGCTTTTTCTAGCACTTCCGCAATTAAAGATGTTTCACTTTTTATCCCAAACCGTGGCCAGAGCGTAGATAAATCAACTTCAAGTAAGGATATTAAATTTTGAGGGGAGATATCTCTTCTTTGTTTTTGTCTATTCAGAAAAAAGAATAATCTATCCAGAACTTCGTTTATCTCTATTTGTTCTGTTGAACTCCCAGATAATGGATCTGGTGTTGGATACTCACGATGAGTGACATATTGTGTTGGATATTTATCATAAGTAGCTTCTTGAGATATTCTTGGATACGTCATTACTCAAACCTCCCTTCTAATTCCCCCTCTATTATTTTAAAAAACCAATCATCTGTTAATTCATGAGCGCTATCGATCCAGGTATAAATCTTATCCTTACTCGTGGGTGCGGCATTTCCAATCGACTGAACCTGTGTTTCCCATATTAAGGCGTTTTCATCTTTTCTTTTCCCCCGGGCGAAGCGTAGGTGTATTGCCCCTTCAGGATTAGTAGAAGGGAAGGAAAACCTCAAATCAAAGCCGCTAGGCATTTTACTAACCCCTGTACCTTCAAATAGTTGCTCATGGAGTTCTATATTCATCTTCATTTTGTCTTTCAAAAAGGTGAATATGTCATCGTTTTCATAATCGAAATCAATAACATCAATGTACCTTAGTAATAATCCGTGAATATTCAAATTCTTTTCTGCCTCAGGGTACGCGTCAAAAAGAGTATCTAGAACCTGAGATATCCTTTCCCTAAAAGTTTCCCATACGTATCCTTCAGTATCATTTAAGGTGATGACTCCGGGTCCAATTTGAATGAGGGGCCATTCATCTTCGGCTTTCCTAAATCGATGTTGGACGACATATCCCGCTATTTCATCCGGCATAGTTGCGGTAGGTAGTTGTTCATGGAAGGGATATTTGTCCTTAACCCTATCATATGTCCTACCAATCAATATTTTATAGTGAGGATCTACTCTCATTCCCGGTGAAGGTTCCTGTAGTTTCCATCGTAATTCAAAGATTGCCTCCACGAGTGGCTTATTTTTTAAAATTTTCCTAATCATTCTGTAGCCTCCTTTTTTTTCATCTTAATATTTCTTTTCATATAACTTTATATGTAGACTCAATTTAAGTTCCCTTTACCCTTAGAGTATATTTAGTTTATATATACCCCTTTTGGAAATTTTTTCCCTTTATAGTAATTTTACAATCGAAATCAATTACGAAAATTTCTCTCCCCGGTCATTTCATAGAAAACCACCTTTTTATTTATACCTTTTCCTCTTTATTCCTTATTATGGATCTCAACTCAATCTTTGACCTCTCGCATGCAGAGCTAAAAGCGATCCTTGAAAGAGCGGCAGAGCTGAAACGAGAGCGAAAAGAAGGCTTAAAAGTGAGAACTGACCTTGAAGGTAAAACCTTAGCACTGATCTTCGAGAAACCGTCCACACGTACTCGTGTCTCCTTTGAGGTTGCGATGCGGGAGTTAGGCGGGAACGTGCTCAGTCTAAATTGGAACGAGCTCCAGTTGGGAAGAGGCGAACGAGTACAAGAGACGGCAAAGGTGCTTTCCTCTTACGTTGATGCAGTGATGATACGAGCATACCGGCATGCTACGGTGGAGGAGTTTGCACACTATGCTTCGATTCCAGTGATAAATGGGTTAACTGATTTAGAGCATCCCTGTCAGACGCTGGCAGATCTGATGGCGATACTGGAGTACAAGCAACAACTTGCGGGTGTTAACGTCGCGTGGTTCGGTGACGGGAATAACGTGTGCAACTCGCTCATCGGCGGGGCTGCACTTACCAGCATGAATCTGCGTGTAGCCTGTCCAAAGGGCTACGAGCCTGACGGAGGGATAGTAGAACGAGCGAAGAAAATGGGCGGTGAAGTGCTCATCACGGCAAATGCAGAAGAAGCTGCTATTGATGCCGACGTGCTATACACAGACGTATGGGTGTCAATGGGTGACGAGGCAGAACGTGAGCAACGAATGAAGGATTTACAAATTTATCAGCTCAACGAAGATTTAGTGAAACGTGCGAAGAAAGACGCAATAATAATGCACTGCATGCCGGTGCATATCAGTGAAGAAATGACCGAGGCAGTAATGAACTCCGTTAACTCAGTGATATTCGAGCAAGCTGAGAATCGGCTTCATGCACAGAAAGCTCTCCTGTTACACTTGCTCTTCTCTACGAAAACCCCTCTAATAAAATAAAGAGAAAGGGTTTACCGAAATGGACTTGCGCAACAAACTTTAGAAAAGTTTGGTTTGATCAAACATTTTTTAAAAACTTTTTTTTAAAAGAACATGCTTTAGAATATCTGAAGTAAAGCAAATAAAAGAAAAAAATGGGCGACCCAGAAGCGGATGAGAAGTATCCTTTTGATATAAGTCCTATGTATGAGGGTGAAAGGATAAGAAAGACGGATTTGTACGTGGAGTTAGGTGGACAAAATAAACCCGGCTTCGAGCTTGTTCTCTTTGAACCCGATCCCGATAAGATAAATGATGGGGCGGTTAGCCTCATAGGGCCAGACCTGGGGGAGATGCTGGAGGGTAGTGCATATGCGTATGCTATGATATACAAGGTATATGGCGAACAGATAGAGGAAGACCTTGAGGCGGTTATTGAGCGGAGGAATCATGAGTATCAGGGTTATATACAGGGCTATATGCACCTCAACCAAAGATCCGAAATTTGGGTAAGGATAAGCAAGGAGACGGTAAAGAAGGGACTGAAATCATTGAAACAGATAGGAAAAGCAACGATAATGCTTTTCAAGGCAGAACTGCCGTTTATCGAGAAGATGGAGGTGACATACGTAACAGATGAGGACGAGGTGGTACGCAGGTTAGAAGAAGCGAAGAAGATATATGAAGCGAGGGATGTGAAAGTGCGGGGACTTCATGATGAAGACGTGGACGAATTTTATCAGTGCACACTTTGTCAGTCCTTTGCACCGACGAATGTTTGTGTAGTCACTCCTGATAGAACTGCCCTTTGCGGTGCAATGAACTGGTTTGATTCGAGAGCCGCAGCCCGGATTGACCCTGAGGGGCCTAATGCACCCATTCCAAAAGGAGAGTGCATAGACCCGATAGGCGGGGAATATACCGGAGTAGATGATGCTGCAGTACGGCTCTCAGGCGGCGAGTACGATTCTATAAAACTGCATTCGTTCCTTGAGCGGCCGCATACAAGTTGTGGCTGTTTTGAGGTTGCGGGATTTTATATACCGGAAGTTGACGGAATCGGATGGGTGCATCGTGGCTCGAAAGTTTCTGATACTCCTATCGGCCTGCCGTTCTCAAGTATTGCGAGTTCGGTAGGTGGAGGAAAGCAGGTAGAAGGATTCCTTGGAATAGGAGTCCAATACTTCTACAGTCCCAAGTTTATACAATACGATGGTGGCTGGCGTCGTGTGGTCTGGATGGCTTCTGATTTAAAAGAGCGGGTAGGAGCTGCCATTCCTGAGGAGATGCGCGGTAAGATAGCCACAGAGAAGGACGTGAAGAATATAGAAGAGCTGCGCGAGTTCTTAAAGAAAGTTGACCATCCTGTTGTGAACGGTGTTACCCGTGATGTTGACGGTGCAAAAATAACGGGAGGATGGGCAGAAGCGGCGGTAGAAGCGGCAGAGGTAGTTTCTCCCGCTGAGATGGGAGATGCTGCACTTGGTGAAGCGGAACCCTTAACTCGCGTTCCTATTACGCAGATGATGGCTTCTGGAGTAGATGCTCCTGTAAAGCTGATACTGAAGGACGCAGACATTCGCATAGGGAAAATAATAGTGAAGAGAAAAGGAGAGAAGTAGCGAGGATAAGTAAGCACCTTTTGTAAGGTGGGGTCTGATTAAACATAACAATGAGATAAGGGGTGGGAATGACAGCGACAGATGTAAGTAGGCTTCTGGCTCAGTACCAGAAGCAGATAAACGAGCGTTTAGCATTTTACTTTGATAAGAAGATAGAGGAAGCCTCTCGTATCTCTAATTACACTCGGGAAGTTGTAGCCAATGCGAAAGAGTACACCTTACGAGGTGGGAAAAGGCTCAGACCTATCTTCTGCATTTACGGTTATAAGTGTTTGAGTGATACTAATAGTGAAGCGATTATAGAAGCGGCCATCTCTCTTGAACTGATGCAGAGCTCTCTTTTAGTTCATGACGATATTATGGATGAAGACGAACTTCGGAGAGGCAAACAGACTTTTCATATCGTTTGCAAAGCGATGTGTGAACGCCAATTTGGAAAGAATAAGTCCCACAGATTTGGCGAAAATATCGCGATCGTGGCGGGTGATTTGTTAGAGGCGTATGGCGAAGAGGTATTAGCGAAATCGTCGTTTAAAAGCGAATATGTCAAAAAAGCATTAGCTAAGTACGCGGAAATTGTCAAGAATGTGGGCTACGGTCAAATTTTAGACATCACCGCTGAGCGGAAAGGAAGTTTTACCGAGGATGAAATCCTGATGATCCATAAACTTAAGACTGCAAGTTATACCATAGAAGGGCCGCTTCACATTGGTGCTCTCTTAGCTGGGGCGAAAGAAGCAGATTTGCAGATTCTGAGTGACTATGGTATCCCTTTAGGTTTAGCATTCCAGATCCAGGACGATATATTGGGCTTATTTGGTTCGGAAGAAAAGATGGGCAAACCCGTTGGTTCAGATATTCGAGAAGGCAAAAAGACATTATTGATCTTACATGCTCTGGAAAGATGCACGGAAGACGAAAAAGAATTTATCGCAAAAGCGTTGGGCAACGAGCGTGTTACCGTGGAGGAGATTGATGCTGTTAGAGATATTGTGCGAAAGACGGGTTCACTTGATTATTCAAAGAAATTAGTTGGAGAGATGACTGATAAAGCAGTTCAGGCTATAAAACCCTCTGATTTCAGAACAGAAGCAAAAGATTCTCTTATAAATATTGCTGATTTTATCGGGAATAGAGAGTATTAACTTAACGGTGAATTGTGTGGGGCGCGGTATTTAAAAATAGTGACATATCTATTAGACCACGAAGAAACTTCTTAGATTAGAATTATTATAGTAGTGCAGAGAGAGGTAGGAATGAGATTAGTCGTAGGGGTAACGGGGGCAAGTGGCGCCATTTATGCAAAAAGACTGTTAGAGGTACTTAAAGAAAGAAACGTAGAGGTTGATTTGATCGTTACATCACCTGCGGAATACATAATAAAAAGTGAACTTGGGCTTACGAGCGCCGACCTAGAAAATCTCGCAACCGCCCGTTGGAACATCTCTGACATAGCTGCGGACGTTGCCAGTGGATCACAGTTAAGAGACGGCATGGTGATACTTCCCTGTACTATGGATGCAGTTGCAAAGATGGCGCATGGCATCTCAGACAATCTGCTTTTACGCTGTTTTGACGTGATGTTGAAAGAAAATAGGAAAATCATCGTCGTTCCCAGAGAGACACCGTTACATGAGACGCATCTTGAAAATTTGCTGCGGCTCAAGCGACTCGGTGTAACGATCATACCGCCAATGACCACGTTTTATCATAAGCCCACATCTATACTCGATTTAGTGGATTTTATAATCGCAAAAATCCTTGATCAATTTAATATACCGCATACCTTGATCGAGCGCTGGAAAAAGCCCGGAGGTGCAGAAAAAGATGACTGACATAGATAAAGATTTGGTATTTGTCAAGTTAGGAGGCTCGCTTATTACTGAAAAGAATGCGCCTTATACGATAAACTACCAAGTATTAACGCGAATTGTAAAAGAGCTAAAAGAAGCGATTGATAACGATCACCATTTGCAGTTATTAATTGGACATGGTGGTGGGTCTTTTCCGCATCCCGTTGCGCAAGCCTTCAAAACAGCAGAGGGGTTTATCCAGGATACGAGCGTACGCGGGTTTGCATTGTGCCAAAATGCCGCATCAACCTTAAATAGAATTCTCGTAGATTTGATGGCTGATTACGCGATTAACGCGGTCTCGATTCAACCTTCAGCATGCTGTATAGCTACGGATGGTAGGATAACCGATTTTTTTACCACACCAATAGAAGCCTCTCTTAAGCATGGGCTCATTCCGATTGTTTTCGGCGACTGCGTATTTGATACGGTAAAGGGTTGCACAATCGTATCTACGGAACAAATTTTTTCTTACTTAAGTAGCGCTCTACAGCCTTCACGAGTTCTGATTGTTGGATTAGTGGGCGGCGTGTATACTTCTGATCCGCAAAAGGATGAGAACGCGCAATTCATTCCTACAATCGAGGCGGAAAAGTTCACCAGTATTGAATCTTACCTGGGAGAATCATATTCCGTTGACGTTACCGGTGGGATGGTAACCAAAGTTAAGGAGCTGATTGAGATTGCGAGGAGGGGTATTGAATGTGAAATTCTGAGTGGAGCGTCAGGTAATATAACGAAGGCATTGGCTGGGCAGAGGGGATTAGGGACAGTTATAAAGCCGGCCAACACGGCTAAGAGATAAAGCTATAAAGAACATAATAAAAACACGAAGGATGGAGAAGAAGCTAACCTTAGCGGATTTAGCAAGGATATTGGAGCAGTATGATGTGGTAGAGTTGGAGGATGTAACGATAAAGGGCGAAG
This sequence comes from Methanosarcinales archaeon, assembly GCA_016649585.1. Classification (GTDB taxonomy): domain Archaea; phylum Halobacteriota; class Syntropharchaeia; order Alkanophagales; family Methanospirareceae; genus JACGMN01. The sequence continues at coordinate 3,778 of JAENXH010000031.1, read as the reverse complement.
TCGAATTAGAATTGGGGTCATCAGCAGGTTTGGCACTCCCTCCTGCGCTCGCTCAAGCACTGCAGTCCTTGATGGGCGCTCGAGAGATGCCCGGGACTCTTGAGGCGAAAAGGATAGAGGCGTTGCTACCTGCGACATTTAAGGTTGCAAAAGCCGAATGGACGGGAAAGATCGAAGAAGTTACCATCGGTGCGACGTCGGCGGATGGCGGTACACGGGAGCGGACGGTAACTATAGGTGGCGAAAAATCCTTGCCATTCTACAATTTCGACGCTAAAATGCCGCATCCACCGGTAATTTCCGTGGATTGCTTTGATATGCCCATTCCCTTAGCGAGAGCGGTGAGAGAATATTATGAAGATGTGATGGAAGATCCCGGGGAATGGGCGAAGAAGAACGTCCGCGAATTTGGTGCTGATATGGTCACCATTCATCTTATAAGTACGGACCCGACGATAAAGGATACGCCAGCACGGGCAGCGGCAAAGACCGTAGAGGAAGTGCTGCAAGCGGTAAAGGTTCCTATCGTCATTGGTGGGTCCGGCAACCCGGATAAAGATCCTGAGGTGCTGGAGGCGGCAGCAGAGGCGGCAGAGGGTGAGCGATGTTTAATTGCATCGGCAAACCTGAACATGGATTACGAGCGAATAGCAAAAGCAGCACTGAAACACGGGCATGTTATCCTTTCGTGGACGCAGCTTGACATAAACGCACAGAAGACTTTGAACCGGTATTTGTTCAAACTGGGTGTGCCGAGGGAAGATATAGTAATAGACCCCACAACAGCAGCACTTGGTTATGGTCTGGATTACGCATTCACGAATATAGAACGGATGAGAATATCAGCATTAAAGGGCGATACCGATTTGGCGTTCCCTATCTCTTGTGGTATCACCAATGCGTGGGGGGCGAGGGAAGCGTGGATGAAGGATTCGCCCAGTAAAGAAGATTCAGATTGGGGTCCTGCGGCGTATAGAGGCCAGATGTATGAGATCATAACGGGCTTGACGTTAGGACTCGCAGGCGGTGATATGTTTATGATGATGCATCCAAATGCTGCGAGTACGGTCAAGAAGGTAACACAGACGTTGTTCGGGGCGAAAGTAAAAGAGGATAAAGCTAAAAGAGTAGCGATAGAAGACTGGGTCACGTGGGATGCGGAGGTGGGAGCGTTAAAAAAATGAAACTGAGCAGCCCAATGGAGATCTGGAAGTATCTTCCAGGTACGAATTGTGGTGAGTGTGGCGAGAAGACGTGCCTGGCTTTCGCATCGCATCTGAAAGAGCGGAGTACGAGATTAGAGGAGTGCACACCACTATTTGAAGATGAAAAATACGCAGATAAAGGGAAGCAGTTAGCGGAATTGTTAGCGCCAGAAATACGTGAAATAGAGATCGGGGTGGGTGCACGAGCGGCGAAAATAGGTGGAGAAGATGTCATGTACCGCCACGAACTAACGTTTTACAACCGAACAGCACTTGCTTATGACGTATGGGACACTATGGAAGAGGGCGAACTGAGAGAGCGGGTAAGTAGGATAGCGAATTGGCGGAAATTTTACGTTGGCGAGTTTCTGACCTTGGATGCGATTGCGGTTCGTTCCGTATCAGGCGATGCACAAACGTTTGCAGCATGTGTGAATGCTGTGGCAGAAGAAACCGATTTACCGCTGGTGCTTTGTTCATTCGATGCAAAGGTGCTGGAAGAAGGTTTAAAGGTGGTTGCAGGCAAGAATCCACTGCTATACGCCGCGGACAAAACCAATTGGAAAGATGTTCTGGAACTTGTTAAAAGCTATAACGTTCCTGTTACGTTGTTCTCGCCAGACCTCGATATGCTCAACAGCCTTGCGTTGACGTTCTCTTCCGCAGGCGTAGAGGATATCGTATTGGACCCGGGAGTCTATCCAACGGGGGAGGGGCTGGCGGATACCTTTTCCAGGTTTGTACGGATAAGGCGTGTGGGAATAGAAGAAGGGGATAAAGAAGTTGCCTATCCCTTGATGTCCGTGCCCATGACCGCATGGATGATTCATGGCGATGCGTTGGATGCTTCGTACTGGGAGGCGGTTCTCGCAGCCATAGGTATCATAAAATACGCAGATATAATGATTTTACACTCTATAGAGCCGCATTCGTTGATAGCTGAGCGTACGCTTGTCGAAAATGTATACACGGACCCGAGGCGTCCGGTAAGCGTAGAGCCCGGATTGAGGGAGGTAGGGACGCCAACGGAGCACTCACCTCTTTTCCTAACTACTAATTTCGCGTTAACCTATTATACGGTGGAGAGCGACCTCAGCTCTAACAAAATTGATTCCTATTTGATAGTGGTGGACAGTGAGGGGATGGGTGTAGAAGCAGCAGTTGCAGGCGAGCAACTCACTGCAGAGAGAATAAAAGAGACGCTGGAATCGTATGGAGCGGAAAAGAGAGTGAAACATAAGACGCTGGTAATTCCTGGTCTTGCAGCGCGACTCTCGGGTGAGACTGAAGATGTTACTGGCTGGACCGTGCTGGTCGGCCCGCGAGACAGTGGCAGGATTCCTGGCTGGATGGATGATAATTGGCCGCCTGAAAAATGACCTGGGCAGTATGGATAACAGGCTTACCGGGAAGTGGCAAGACCGTAATAGCACAGAAGGTAAGGAGAATTCTGGAAGAACGAGGCATCGTCAGTGGTAGCGTGAAGGTGCTTGAACTGGACGAGATACGACGGTTTATTGCGCCACGGCCGACCTATTCAGACGAGGAACGAGAGATTGTTTATGCATCACTGGTGTATATGGCGAAGCTTCTGGTGGAGAGTGGTACGCCCGTTATCATAGATGCAACTGCAAACAGAAGGAAATACCGGGAACGTGCACGTGAGACCATACCAAATTTCACTGAAGTGTACGTGAAGTGCTCTTTAGACACATGCAGGGGAAGAGAAGGGCGGAGGAAAGCGAAATATGCGCCTTCTGGTATTTATAATAAGGCAATGGAGAAAGGCGCCACGGTGCCGGGTGTGAACGTGCCTTACGAGGAACCTACGAAGCCAGAGGTTGTGGTGAATAGCGAAACCATGAGTGTCAAAGCGTGTGCGGAGAAAGTGGTGGAGTTTATACAGAAGTGGTACGAAAGGTAAAAGGGCTGCTATTTTATCATCTATGGTTTCGGAACCATCGAAAAAAATAGAAAAGCTTAACTATTTAGAAAATATTCCATGTAATATGCTTAGCGATCGTATAGTTGCTGCAGATTCTGGAATAATTCGAAGAGGTAAATTTGTTAATCTTACGGGAGTCGCGGTAGAAATCGAAAGGCAATCAGAATTTAGAGAACATTATTTTAAAATCATGGAGAAATTTTATAATAAATATAACATCTCTCTACCTCGATCTGTCTTAAAAACTGAGGATATTATAAAACTAATACCCTCCTATAATTTACATGAAGCACATATAGAATTAACAGAAAATCTATTAAAAATTGAAAATATAAAACGAATAAATGTAACAAATACAATCTTATTGGAAAAGGTTAATACTCTTAAAGGCCCAATAGACGGACTTGACTTCCTTAAAATACTACAGAGTTATTATCCCATTATACCTGTTTGGAGGCACTATTGGAATAACTTTGATACTGCTGGGCACGTCGCCTTGGATGGGATATCGGGAAGAATAACTAAGGCATGGAAATTTATCGGAAAAAGAGCTGAAAAGATAAATATAGTCCCTTACGGAGATCTAACATATCCTTGCATCTCTTTATGTGATCTCATTTGTGGATAT
>JAENXH010000030.1 GCA_016649585.1 Methanosarcinales archaeon | reverse complement strand
TTCTTTGTAAGGTGGTTCTTTGTAAGGTGGTTCTTTGTAAGGTGGTTCTTTGTAAGGTGGTTCTTTGTAAGGTGGTTCTTTGTAAGGTGGTTGCTTATATGGAGGTTCTTTGTAACTGGGGTATTTGTACTTCCCAGGCGCATATCTTCCATATCGCGCAACGTAAGCGGCACTGAGATGGTAAGGCGTTACCAAAGGCTTAGGTCTGTAATAATAAGCATCATACTTTGCGGCTAACGCTCCTTCCGTTGTTATACCCTTGCCAGCGGCAGTTGATGGCACTACTTCGTATTCGTAAATTGGTATTCGTTGTAACCCTATTCTGGTTCTGTATTCAGCTCGTGTCAACCGAAGTTCAGTTTCCAGTGGCAAAATAGCTTCGTATTCCGGTTTTGTTTTTGGCATAAAAAACTTTCCTGTGCCTCTCTGTGTATAAAGCCATTCACTAATCGCAGCAGTACCGCGCGCTCTAACTGCTTTGGGTACACTCCCCAGACCGATGGCATGTGTTCTAACCGCAGAAGGAATGCTTATTCTGGGCATATCCCAGCCGAACGGGACATATCCACTACCTCCTTTTGGTATCTTGGAAAAATATGCTTCGTAAACAGGTGCGTAATACTCACCCTTAATTCCAGAAGTCCCTCTTACCGCCAATCGCATTTTTGCGCTTTCTAAATAGGCCGCACCACGCCACGCATAAACGCCTTCGGGCACTTCGCCTGGCAACACCGCACGTTTTGGATACGGTTCATACGGCATTACTTCACGTCCAGAACCACGATATTCGCTTGGCTTCACTTCCAATGTTGCTTTTCTGAACGATTCCCTTAACTGCGCTTCCGTTAACCCTTTACGAATTGGATACCCTCTCTGGACGCCTATCTGCTTAATTGGTATCGTTGGTTTTCCTATAGTAGCAGCGAAACCACCTATTTTAGGCCAAGCTTTCAGCCCGGCATAAGTGCCGAGACCCATCGGAAGAAGTTCAGTACCGGTTATCTTACTCAATTCCTCCATTCTCATTTTTGGGGGTGCTGCGTACACGCGCCGACCAACATCTGCGGCATATGCGGTTCCCAATCCAACGCCTACAGCTCTTGGTGTCCACTTCCCTATCCAAGGCGTCGCGCGCGGAAATGCTTTGACTCCTACTTTCGCTACTGGTTTAAAAGCATATCCTGCCCCTTTTAGCACTGGCCCCAATGCGAAGAACGCAGCAGTTGTAACAGCAGTTTTCACTGGCTTCTCTCTTATCCCCATATAGATAGGTTTTAGGAATTCCGATTCCAAGATTTGTCCGGTGGTTTTCATCCCGCCCATTTCTTTCATTTGTTCCCCGATTAACGACTCTTGCCACGCTTTATATCGTTGATATTGAGAAATAACCGGTAGCTTTTCCCACTCTGGAGTTCTTGCGGCTATAAACTCGCCCGTTTTCTCTTCCGCACGTTCATATCTTCCAACTATTGACACACCACGTAGTTCCTCATGTTTCTCACGCGCTCTGGTATATTCATCATATTCCTTTGTTAATGCTTGATATCTTGCCTCGGTGCCCGTGAACCCATAGTCTAACCTCGGTGAGGGTTTTAAAAAACCAGTTTCTTTGTAAACTCCCTTGATCTCGCCGATATCGCTGGGTTGTATTACTTCGTGTGTTGGTCTAAGTTCACCGGATTCGATATACTGTTTTTCGAGGCGCTGAATATCTTCAAGCTCTTTCTGTGCTATCTTTTGCTGCTCGCTTGCCGATAATCCGGTCACTGTAGCAAGGCTCGTTACCAACGGGCCCAAGCGAGGATATTTTAATCCGAATTGTTCTAATTTACTGAAAAAAGATAATTCTTCAGGCTTTAAAGGACCTCGCACACCAACGCGAGAAAGTTGCGGGTAATCTCCGCGTTTCTTTTTTATGGAGATCATCTCCTCATATTGTTTTTTGGTAGGTGCTTCCTCCCCACTTCTGCGACCTAAGCTCTTCTTCTGCGGTTCCCAATGATACCCGCGGGATTCCGCTTGCGAAGGTGACATTGCAGCCTCTCCGGATACGCTTCTTTTATATCCCGGTGTTCCGGGTGTTCCGGCCGTTTTTACCCAAGCCATTTTTTATTACTCTCCTACTGCTCCAAGGTGCTATTAGATACAGAAAAAAATACTCGTTACAAATTGGTAAAAGACAACAAACGATAAAATTGGTAGAATGGCGATCATTTTACCCTCGTTATTGGCGATGTGCTCTGGATAAATCGTGAAGTATTTCCGCGGAAATCTGAATTTTCGATGAAAATGTATGTACCCCAAGTTAGCTAAAATGCCAGCGAAACACATTGTAATTAAAAAAGACTGTGTGAAACCTACCACTCCACTCTCTGAAATAGTAGACGTAGATACCCCACCTTTCAGAACGAAGAAAAGGTACAGGAGAGAACTGAACGAGACAAATACCGCAACCAGTTTTTCGAGCATATCAAACCCCTTTTCGTTTTGCTTTTCTTCCAGCCGCTTTTCGATAGCTTCCAGCTTTTTCTCAATATCGTTCATTTGTAAATATATATTTATAATCAGAGTATATAAAGCTATCCTTTTTAAAACGAAAAAAAGACCGTCTACAGGGAGACGCAACTTAGAGAGAAGCACAAGAAATAAAACTTTCTAAAAGGTTTGGTTTTTAGATGAAGATGCATCTATTTTGTGTCCCTGGAACGCCAAACCAGTCTGTACTTTTCTTAAAACTACAACGTAAACGGGTAAAAATGGCCAAAAATCTCGTAATTATCTTGATAATCATGGGGTTTACTTTGAAGTTAATACCTAAAACTTCAAAGTAGGTTTTGGCACACTTACGCATAATCTCTAACCTATCGGCTTTATATACCCACTTAACCTAATTAATTACATGGAAAATATAGATAAGCGGCGAAATACGGAAGGCATACCAATAAAGTGTGTGTGTGGGTATTCGTGGTTTTATACCGGAGAAAGTAGGTACCCGCCATGTCCTAAATGTATGTCGCGTATTTCGTTAGCAAAAAACCGAACAGATAAAAAAAAAGAGGAGGACAACCATGAGAGAGGAAGGAGAAGTAAGAAATAACGAAATTGGCGTAAAACGCCTATACGTAGTAATTCCACTACCGCTCTTCCAGAGATTGAAAGAGAAAGGGTTGCTGAGTGGTATAGACTCTACGGTAACGAGATTGTTGTACCGAGAACTTGAAATCCTGGAGGGAGAAGAATGAGTGGAGTGTCAAAAACGAAATTCACTTGTAACTGTGGGAGAGAGTTCGAGGAAGAAAAGAAATTCCAGCAACACACGACAAATTGTGCCGTTTTTAAAGCTGGAGCCATCGCAAACGTAATAGACAACAGTGGAGTTAAAAGTGACATCGAAAAACAAGCAGAAGCCGCAAAACAACTACTTGAACAACCTGAACAACACGAAAAACCTGAACAACCTGAACAACCTGGGATAATCGCAAAATTCACAGCACCCGTTGAAGCAAAGAGACCTTTCGCGGGGGCGGATTTTAACGCCTTTCGACTAAGTGACACCTACAACCCACAAACCATAACACTATATACGGAAGTTCCAATAAGAAAACCGAAGCGCTTTGAATTTTTCAGAACGAGAGAGGACTCCGAAGGAACATGGAAATGGGCGGCTCGGATGTTGGAGATGGAAGAAGGGATGGACAAAATTCTGTACTTAGTAGCGCCAAAGATGTACGATGCAATGGCAGAGGACTTGCGGCAAATTGAACTCCACGCAGCTATCAACACGGACGGCACTATCTTTCTGATCAATGTAACCTTAGTTGACCGTAGCGGTAAACAAAATCACTGGTCCGAATCTATGCTAAAAATTCTGGAGATGGCTAAAACCGAGTGGGTGCAAGCGAAAAGCTCAAAAGCTGTCGCGGCTTATATACCGGTTGTCCCTATTTCCAATTTAGGAGAACCTCGCTGGCCTGCCGAGATAACCACCAGAGATCGTGTAACTATCCCACTGAACATGGACGCTTTATTACACATAGCATTTCCGGAGGACAGAATTATCGAAAACGCCGACCATCCCGTAATGAAGAAAATCACAGGAGCTACTGGAGGACAACTCGGTGAATAAATCGCAGTTCGATAACATATGGGTAGCGGACTTCGAGTTTGTCAGCACCTCCGGGAATAACCCTGATCCCGTGGTGTGCATGGCAGCGGAGAATCTTGTTTCTGGAGAAATAAAAACTGTATGGCTGGAAGGGGAGGTTTCACCTCCCTCCCCATTTTCTTTTTCAGAAAGAGACTTATATGTTGCTTTCTATGCAAGCGCAGAAATGGGATGCCATTTAGCTTTAAACTGGGAGATGCCCCCAAATATCCTCGATCTCTACGTAGAATGCAGAAACTTATTCAATGGACATCCTACGTTGCACACCACGCGCTCTCTAATCAACGTAGCCTCCGCTCTACGAGTGAGCGGCACCACCACCTCCGCATACAAAGAAGATATGAGAGATAGGATACAACAAGGCTCACCCTACACCCCAGTTGAAAAGAAAAAAATACTCGAATACTGCTACTCTGACGTAGCTATCACGAAAGACCTTTACAGAAAATTACAATCAAATCTCGATATACCCCGTGCCTTACTTAGAGGAAAATATATGGCAGCAGTGGCTATGATGGAAAGGAACGGAGTACCTTTAGATACCAAGTCTTTCACCCAATTAAAACGGGGAATGGATACAGGCAGCCTACAGAAAAATATCACCAGAGAAGCTAATCGACAATTCGATGTTTACGACGGAGTAGTTTTTAAATTGGAAAAATTCGAGAAATACCTAAGAAGGGTGAACATGCCGTGGCCCCGTACTGCTACTGGACGATTATCTCTGGATCATGACACATTCAAAGAACAAACCAGAATTTTCCCAGAAATACAATTCCTAAAAGATGCCCGTTATACTTTGGGAAAACTGCGTTTGAAAAAAATTCCAGTGGGAATAGACGGAAGAACCAGAACACTTATAAGCCCCTTCTCTGCTAAAACGGGACGTAACCAACCAAGCTCCAATCAGTTTATTTTTAGTCCTGCGGTATGGTTACGAGGCCTTATAAAACCTGAAAAGGGAACCGGAATAGCTTATATCGACTATGACCAGCAAGAAATCGCTATAGCTGCTGCTTTGTCAAAAGACTCCAACTTAACGCACTCCTACAAAAGTGGTGATCCTTACTTAACTTTCGGGAAAGCCGCGGGATTGATCCCAGAAGATGCCACAAAGAAAAGCCATTACAACGAGAGAGAGAAGTTTAAAATATGTTTTCTTGCCTCTCAATACGGAATGAAGGAAAACACCTTCGCACGATATGGAAACATCCCAATACCACAAGCCCGTGGGCTTCTACGTAACCATAAAAAACTCTATGAGGAATACTGGGCGTGGTCCGATAACGTCTTCAATATGGCGAACATAACCGGGAAAATTCAAACCTGCTTCGGCTGGACTATGCTTACAAAATACCAGAAAGAAAGCAGCATCCGCAACTTCCCTATGCAGGCGCACGGTTCCGAAATACTACGATTAGCCTGCTGCTTGATACTGGAAGCTGGTATCAAAGTATGTGCTCCTGTACACGATGCCATACTCATAGAAAGTCCTTTAGAAACTCTGGAAGAAACCGTAAAGGAAACCCAATCACTTATGTCTCGCGCTGGAGAAATAGTTTTGGAAGGGTTTAATGTAACGACAAGTGCCGAAATTATAAAGTATCCTGACCGATACCAAGACCCTCGCGGCATAGATATGTGGGACAAAATTGGAGAGTATTTGGGGGGGTGGGAATCTGATGATTAAAAACACACCCTTCCGTAGTACGCTTATACATCAGATACGCTTATACATCAGATACGCTTATACATCAGATACGCTTATACATCAGATACGCTTATACACCGCTGAGCTTATGCCCAAGAATATGATTATGCCCCAGATACCAAAAGTAGTAAGTGAGAAAAAAGAGATAAGAGAGAGAAAAAAAGTTTGGTTAGATAGCCTAAAAAAAGTAACCGCCTCGTTTAATGGGGTATTACACTTGTTACTTGTATCTTCTCTTACTCTCTCTCTCTATTACTCTCTCTTATATTATTATTTATATGGAGCGAGGACACTGATTCGCTTATACACCAGGTTCGTCGATGCTTCGAGACTCCTATACTCCGATGCGTCTATGGAAAATACTTTCAGAACGATATACTACGGATTTATCGGGTTTAAAGGAGAATTACAGGATTACACTCCACACATTATTAGGTGGACATTTTAGGAGAGACAAATGAAAGAAGAAATAGACGAAAAAACGGAATTTAGAGAGGACGATATGGACGAAATAATCATGGGAGCTGGACTTGGAGAAGAAGATATATTCTTTGAGGATGGTGAAGGGTTGGAACCCAGTTTAGTGGGTTACAAGAAAAAGAGAGAAACCCCACCTACTTCCTTACTAAATGGTATTGTACAATCCCGGTGGGGGTTTATGATTGAACAGGACGAACAATTAGTTACTGCGCTATGCGCGTTGCTGGAAAGGGAAGGTGGAAAGTGGCACGGAACTATTTATCAGTTGATAGATGAGCTTGAACTTGGTGTGATAAAAAATATGGCTGAGTTTCGATCTCGGTTAAAAAAGTGTGGGGTTTCCTTTAAAATTTCACCTTCCGGCGAAATTAGCTTCGTGAACGCAACATTATCATCTTACCTTAACCCTACTATGTCGAAGGTTAAAACATTCGATGAAACCGAAGGGCTAAAACATTTCCAACTCCCAAAATATACATGGGAAAGGAGAAAAACAGATGAAGAAAGATAAGATGGAAAAACATAGGAATGTATTGGAACAAATGCCGAGAGGATACCGCGATACTATCCATGGAATCATGGCCATGTATAACAGCGATTTTTTCAATGCCGAAGGCATTTTGAAAGACCAGATTTTAGAAAGAGGAGGTATATAAATGGGAAAAACAGAGGATGAAGCAAGATACCCAGCGTATGAAAAACGAATAGGAGAGGCGTATACCGAAATGGTGTCCACCCGCACTTTGTTATGGGTCGATATACAACGCCTACGAGGGTATCCGAGGGTATTTGTAAAGGAGGATTTTTTTGCGGCTTTCACCGAACTATATGGACTGACATTCCCTAAGCTCGATGCCCCTAAGCACAAAGATTTGATAGCGCGGATAAACACATGGCAAGACACTTTTGTTTTACGCAAAAGAGACGATAGCATAAAAGAAGGTATTCGGTTATCGCAGGAATACCAGGGCGTCCTAAGTATTGACGGGGTAATAGGTAAGTGATGAGAACAAAATGGTAAAAGCAAGAAAAAGTAGTAGTGATCCAGACGCGAAAGTAGTTTTTGAAGCCCCATTGTCCAATTTGAAAGGACAGTGGTTACAATTACTTCAAACCGTGATTCTTAACTGTAGCAATGTTATCGTACAAGATGGAGCGGAATCTGATCGGTTTCACTACTCTTTTCTTCTGCTTCTTAATCTGCTTCCCGGCGGCAAGGGCGGAAAGGACCGCCATCTAATTTTTGAAGCACATAAAAAGATATTAGAGGAACGAATGGATGCAGCGGAAGAAGAAGCACACGGGCATCTGGCGATGCACGATAGAAGAAGAATCCGGCAAGAAGTAGAATTAGAAACAATCGGGAGTATCAGCGATTATATTGATGAAAACATCGGCATAAAAGAAAAACTAATTATTGATAGAACCGTGTCTGCCGCATTATTGGAGCAACCAGATGAGGAGTTTTTCAAATGACAGTAAACGTGTTTGCGCGGAAAATAGCACATATAATTACAAGTAAGTACAATCAGAATTACACAGCGATTTTTACAGGCGGCACCGGCACCGGCAAAAGTTACGCGGCGATTTCTTTGGCAATATCAATATCCGAAGAAGTTGCAAGAATAAAAGGCGGACGACCATCGGATTATTTTTCGCTTGAGGATTGCGTGTCCGTTATCGACATTATGCAATTTTTTCGAGTTCTCGATAACGCCAAAAAATACAACGTGGTTATCCTCGATGATGCGGGAATTTCGATTAACGCGCGCCGGTTTATGGACACGATAAACGTCACTCTGAACTCTATTTCGCAAACGTACAGAACTTTGAACTTGTGCACAATTTTGACCGTTCCCGAAATGTTCTTTATCGACCGTGTAATGCGTTCACTTGTTGACGCATTATACGAAATGCAGGGGATGATAGCGCCTGATTTGTCTTATGGTAAGCTATTCGAAATTCAACGCAAAAGCAGAGTAGGATCGAGTGGTAAATTGTACTACGTTTATCCGCGTGGGCATCAGAAGAAAATGATAGGCGTTACATTTGAAAAGCCACCTGATGACATTTGTGCGCGATACGAAACACTGCGAAGTTCAGGCGCGCTGGAATATAAACGTGCAGCAATAGACCAGATAATAAGCGGAGAAAAGAGGATAGCAGCGAAGAACGAGGAGAAAACACACCCCTGGTCAGATTCAAGATATGTGAAAGCTAAAGAGCGCGTGGCCAATGGTGAGTCAATAACGCAGGCTTGCGTACACGAAAAGTACCCACGTTCAAGCTTCTCGGTAACAAGAACAAAAGAGGAATTTCATCTGTCGTCGCTGTCCACCTGACGCCCGTTCAGGGGTATATGTATAGTATCAAATCAGGTTTTTTTTCATGCCGAAGGGGAGGCGGCATGTATAATTTTTAATGATATATTATAATGGGGAACCTCTACCTGCCTTCTGACACATCTAATAGAACCAGCCACGCCATATAATACTATTAGAAAGAAATAACATTCGCTTAGAACTCATGTATGGAAGAGCAATCTAAGGCTGCTGCGTTGTAGGATTTGGATTTATCGGTTATTTTGTCCTTTCTCCACTTAGACATAGTGGGGGCTATGCCATCAGGACAGAATCGCTTTATACCTGCCTCTATACCAACAGGAATTCCACGATTAAAATCCGCGTTTCTCCAAGGTATTTCTGATTCCAAAATAGAATAATCGTGATCCATCGCGTGCTTCACCCTGAGATAGCCCACACGGTAGCCTTTAAAAAACTCAGGCACCTCCTTCTTTTTAATATCGCTTTTCTTTTTATAGGGTTTCATCAGTAACGCCCCTAAACACATCAAACACCTTAATACTGACGAATAAGGTTTGCACTAATCCGAACATGGTTGTAAGCACCGCAAGCCACGCCAGCCCAAGCGTTGTAATCGAATAGAAAGCCAAAGAGAAGAAGATTATGAACGCCAATGCACCTGCGATTACATCAGTATAGAAATAGCTGCCTAAGCCGAGCCACGAATATGCCGATAGCCCGAATGCTACTGCAAACAGAATTGCAAAAAGCCACATATCAGCTATCATTTCACCACACTTTCCTAAAGTAGAACAAGCATATCGCAACAAGGAATATACAAACTATCAAAACAGGTATGTAAGACCCGAAGTCAAGCCCGACTGAAATTGACGTCTGTGTAAAATTGTAAGCATCGCTTATCGGCGCACTCAAATTTGTTTCGTTAATCTCTTCGTCCATGACGCTTACCACTCCCAAGCTGAAATACATTACAATCATCATACAACCGAACATAATGACCAGTCCTATCGGGAATTTTTGTTTACTCATCTTATTTCTTCTTCCTCCGCGTTCTCCTCTTCTTTTGGTCGCCCTTATAGCCATACCCACTCTTCACGGTTGTTTTTGCATCGGTTCTGCGGTCAGCTCTCAGGCTTGCACCTATACTAACCCATTTTACGAACTGCCCCAACTTATTTCTTCTTACCCACGCGCCAGGTTTTCCTTTTACGCTATATCTACGTGCCCCTTTCTTTTTCATACTATCACCTCCTTACTATTTTTAGCCTAACCTTACCTCCACTTTTATACCAATAAATATTACGTTTTCTGGGTTTAAAATTTCGTTTCGTTACACGCTTCTTAACGCCTTCTATCGTAACATTCACATATCCCTTCTTCCGAGCATGTTGAATTTGAGTGTCAGTTAATATCTTTTTGTGGCACTTTGTTTTTGTTTTCATCGGTTTAGCAATAGGCGCGATCTTTTGCTTCTTGCGTTTTACTACGGTTACTTTGGCTTTCTTTATCACTTTGGCTTTTTTAATAGGTTTGATTACTTTAATTACCACGGGTTTTTTCTTTATAACTGGTTTTTGCTTAATCCATTCTCCCGTTCTGGGATCAGAGGATACAGCTAATTTTCTACATGCTGGAGAATCACCACACACTTCACATGCGAATTCGCAAGTATCTTCACCATTCACCGCGCACTCCGCAATAGCAGAAGGGCATTGTTCGTGTACCATAGCTCTCTCGCCACGTCTGCTTTCAACACTAAAACCAACACTTCTTAAAATCTCGCTTTTGTTATCTTCATATCCCACGGTGGGATCCACTAAGTCATCCACTAAGTCCAGAGTATCGGTGCCAGCACCACGATTACTTAGAATCTGGCGTATCTTAGCTACTTGCTGCGATTTCGGCATGATGCGCTCATGCTTCTTTGTTTTTCGTTCTATTCCCCACATTTCCATTTTTTCTCTCCATGTTTTCACCATACTCGTCTTCTATATCCCGGAATATTTGCAGAACAACTTCTCTTTCTTCGCTGCTACCAACAAAAAAGAGAAAATCCAGAATACCGTAAATCGCAGTGGTTGTAAATTCGTAATCATAGATGGGTATCCGAGTTCCGAACCATTGCTTTTTCCCTATCCCGCCAATTTTAGTATGATATTCAGGTTTGATACGTTTTAGCCCTGTCCCCCCAGTTACTCCTATCGCAGCTATCCGCAAAAAGGAAGGGATGTTTATAGTTGGCATATCACAGCCAAACAAAACAACTTTTGGCGGTCTGTATGCTCCCATAAAATCAGATGGCCCTTCCCCCCGTAAAGCACATATGACTCCATTTTTCACATATTCGTTATATTCTATCTTCTCATTCATCTTATTTCCCCTTACGTTTAACGAAGAAATGTGTTGCAGATTTCAGTCCTGCTTCCAACCCTTCTCTCCAATCTTTGTCACGGTCTTTGTCCCTCTTCTTCCGAAGAGAAGGTATTGTTTTATCTCTAAAAAACCTGGTTGCACGGGTCCAAGCGCAAAAGTATCCGCGTTTATAATCTTTGCTTCTATGTTTACTCTTCCGTCCTCTTTTTGCCATTACCACCCACCTCCGAATCTTCTGTTTAAATCCTTAGTTAATTTCTCAGGGTCGAAGCTATCAGGTTTATACACATCTCTCTCGCTCTGTTTTTGAACCTCTTGGACATCAAATTTATCTTCGATAAATTGTTTCAGTTCTCTCATTCCCTTTTCGAGTGGTTTTCCTTTGAACTCGTAGAAGCCTCCACGAGCATCGCGCTGATACACTTTTACGTTCAAATAGAAATCTGCTTTTTTGCTGTTGTTGTTCTGTTTTTTCTTTTCTCCACTTTTACGTGGTGTTCTTTTCCTTCTATCTGCTTTTCGTTCCATTTTATTTTATCTCCGGGATTTAAATATTCCGTAAACTATACCAGCGATACATAATCCTAAAAAGATAATTGATATTGCCCTGTACTCAAATGGTAAATAACTGAACCCTACAACTCCAAGTATCATCCCGAAAACGGCTGGCATGATTATATTGTCCTGTCTCAGCCATAGCA
>JAENXH010000002.1 GCA_016649585.1 Methanosarcinales archaeon | reverse complement strand
CCATTACGTCCTGTAAAAACAGTCCTGCTGTTTCTGAAAGCGCAAAGAGTTCTTCTATATTTGGTACAATATCCGCATCTTGTAAATCTGGCGGAACGTTAACCGGTTGTAACACAAACTTTACATTATCATTAAAGTCTGCGAGATCGCTGCATATCTTTTCTATTTCCTCCGAGGAGGTGTTTTTTAGCACCACCACCTTGACTATCGTTTCTAATCCCTTGTCCGCAGCGATTTTTATGCAGTTCATCGCGTTGCGATACAGATTGTCGTAATCCTTTTCCGCTACTGCTTGATGGTTACTCAGCTTGACGTCAATAGATGCGAAATCAAAGTAATCGGCTATGGATGCGAAAGCGCTTGCTGAATACCCGTTTGTTTCTATAAAATTCTTTAAATGCATGCTTTTCGCTTCCTTTGCTATTTCTTTTAGAAAAGAAGCGGATAAAAGCGGTTCTCCACCGGTATATGAGATACTGTGGAGGTCTGGCGTGATAAGCTCCTTCACAAAGTCAATCACAAGCGTTGAAGGCAGTGGATTTTTAATAGACCTGTTCTTGGAAGATGCTTCGTTGCCAAAAACCGTGCAAAATCCCGGCTTGGGATCACGTGCATAGGCCGTGTCGCAATAGAAGCAGGATAGGCGGCAGCCTGCGAATCTAATGAATATCTGTCTCTTACCTGCATACGGCCCTTCACCTTGAAAAGAGCTGAATAGCTCTGTAATATACCCTTTTTCCATTTTTTCCGCTTCCTTCCTGGTGCAAAAACTGAGAACCTAAGCGCGTGAAAACACTATCGTTCCATCCGAAACATCAGCCTTGATCGTATCGCCCTCATTGAACTCGCCATTCAAAATCTGCATGGATAACGGGTCTTCTACCAGCCGTTGAATTGTTCGCTTTACCGGTCGTGCCCCGAATACAGGGTCAAAGCCTTTACTCGCTATCAATTCCTTTACGCTGTCGCTCACGGCAATCGTAAGCTTCTTCTCTGCAAGTCTGTCTTGCAGATACCGCATTTGAATGCCCACAATCATCTTTAGTTCGTCCATGCCCAACGGATTGAATATGATATTCTCATCAATGCGATTCAGAAATTCAGGTCGGAACCGCGCTTTCAGCGCTTCCATTACCTTTTCTTCCAACTCCTTTCCGCTCAGTTCATGTATGAACGGAGTCGCAACGTTAGAAGTCATGATAATCACGGTGTTTTTGAAGTTCACGGTTCTGCCATGACCATCGGTGAGACGACCGTCGTCTAAGATTTGAAGCAGCAGATTGAAGACGTCGTTATGCGCCTTCTCGATTTCATCAAAGAGGATCACAGTGTACTGTTTTCTGCGCACGGCTTCGGTTAAGAATCCTCCCTCTTCATATCCTACGTAGCCCGGTGGCGCGCCGATGAGCCGTGCAATTGAGTGCCGCTCCATGAATTCCGACATGTCCATACGCACCATCGCTCGTTCATCATCGAACAGGAATTCTGCCAGTGCCTTTGCGAGTTCTGTCTTCCCGACGCCCGTCGGACCGAGGAATATAAACGACCCTATAGGTCTACTTGGATCGCTTAGACCTGCTCGTGCCCGTCTAATCGCATTGGCAATCAGCGAAATCGCTTTATCCTGGCCCACAACACGCTGTTTCAGGCGGTCTTCCATATGGAGCAGTTTCTCGGTCTCGCCTTCCAACATCTTAGAGACGGGAATCCCTGTCCATTTCGCAATCACCTCCGCAACGTCCTCTTCATCAACCTCCTCTTTGAGCATCATCTGGTCTTTCTGTATCTCTTGCAGTTTCTCGTTCTGTGCATTCAATTCATTTTGCAGTTCGACCAGCGTGCCATATCGGATTTTTGCCACACGCTCTAAATCGCCACTGCGTTCAGCCTGTTGCTCTTCTAACTTCGTCTGGTCAATCTTCGCTTTGATTTCTCTTGTCTTTTGTATAATCTCTTTTTCATTCTGCCATCGCGCTTTGAGCTGGTTGCCTTTCTCCTTTAAGCCTGCCAGTTCTTTCCTGAGCTTCTCAAGCCGTTCCTTAGATGCTTTGTCCTTCTCTCGCTTCAACGCCTGCTCCTCAATCTCCAGTTGCCTGATTTTTCGTTCTACCTCGTCAATCTCGACTGGCATACTGTCAATCTCGGTTCTCAACTTAGAAGCAGCTTCGTCAATGACATCAATCGCCTTGTCCGGCAGGAATCTATCGGTGATATATCTACTCGAAAGCGTGGCCGCAGCAACCAAAGCAGAATCCCGAATCCGCACACCGTGATGCAGTTCGTATCGCTCCTTTAAGCCGCGCAGAATCGAAATTGTATCCTCTTCCGATGGTTCACGGACTGTAATCGGCTGGAATCGCCGTTCCAATGCTGCGTCCTTTTCGATGTATTTACGATATTCATTTGTCGTGGTAGCACCGACACATCTGAGTTCGCCGCGCGCCAGTGCGGGTTTGAGCATGTTAGAGGCGTCTATCGCACCTTCTGCCGCACCTGCGCCTACCACTGTGTGCAATTCATCAATAAAGAGTACAATCTGACCCGCAGCTTCATCAATCTCCTTTAATACCGCTTTGAGACGGTCTTCAAACTCACCCCTGAACTTTGCACCGGCGATTAATGCGCCCATGTCGAGCGCTAAAACACGCTTATCCTTCAGCGTCTCCGGGACGTCGCCATTGACAATGCGCTGTGCTAAGCCTTCAGCTATCGCGGTCTTTCCTACGCCTGCATCGCCTATAAGCACCGGATTGTTCTTCGTGCGTCGTGAGAGGACTTGCATAACCCGACGGATTTCATCGTTCCTACCGATTACCGGGTCGAGCTTCCCTTGACGCGCGAGTTCTGTTAAGTCACGCGTATATCGTTCCAACGCCTGATACTTATCCTCTGGAGTTTGATCTACGATCCGCTGCCCACCACGAATCCCCGTTAAGGCTTCGTAGATCCTGTCCTTTGTCGCACCCATGCCTTTAAGGATCTGCGGTGACGAAGGCTCCGCCTCGTCTGCAATCGCAAGCAGCATATGCTCGGTGCTCATGTACTCGTCTTTCATCGCTTGCGCTTCGTTCCATGCAGCTTCCAGCACCTTATTCAATCTCGGTGATATGTAGAGCTGATCGATACCACCTGCGCCATATACCTGAGGTTGTGAACGTAAATGCTCATCGAGCCGTGCTTTGAGCTGGTCAATATCAACGCCGATTTTCTGCAATATCGGGATAACAATACCTTCTGGTTGTTCAACCAAGGCTAACAAGAGGTGTTCCACATCTATCTGCTGCTGATTGTACTTGTCCGCAAGGTTCTTTGCTTCCTGCAGTGCTTCTTGCGCCTTTACAGTCAGTTTATCAAGTCTCATAAATCATCACCAATAAAAAAGTAGAATGTATCATTTATGAACTTTTGCCTGCGTTTTGGCTTTGTTAGAATTTGCTCGAAAGAGTTATTTTAGCGACGTTAAGAAAAGTAACGGCAATTACAGAAGTTAACCTATTTATAAAATCTTTTTAAATATGTACGGCGTTTATTATACCATGCTAAAATTAGAGATTAAGATTATTAAAGGGTATAAATATCTTTATTTGAGAGATAAGGTAACGGTTAACTGTAAAACGACTACTATTACGTTCTATGTCGGTAGATTGAGTAAAATCACCACGGATAGATTTGTAGATAAATTAAACGAATTTGAAAGAATCAAGTTAAAAACATACACTGATTATAGACTTAAAAAACTTCGCTGCGCCTACCTTGACCAAGACCAAGCGTTAACGTTAGAGCGATTGAGGTACGGCTACCGGATTTTTAAGGAAGTATATCCGGATGAATTTAAACGGTATGAGAAAGCTGTTTTTGTGCACTACGCACAGGGAACCACGGCTATCGAAGGTAATACGATAACCACACGACAGGCGGAAGAACTGTTTGAGCATAGCATAACACCTGAAGGCAAATCTCTTCGAGAAGTTTATGAGCTCGTGAACTTTGAAGAGCTTGAGAAGTTTATCGCGTCATATAAAGGGGATGTGTCTGAGCGGCTGATCAAGAAGATGCATACCCTAATCATGCGTAATCTTTCCGTGTCTTCAAGTGAGTATAGACGCATCCAGGTGTACATAGAAACGGCGGAGTATGTGCCTCCACCGCCGTTTGAAATACCAAATCAGATGCACGAGTTGATTTCGTGGTATAGAACGAATAGACGCAAGCGGCATCCACTCGAACTCGCTATCATGCTCCATACAAAATTCGTTACCATTCATCCTTTCACTGACGGAAATGGACGACTCGGAAGAGCGTTGCTCAATTTCGTGTTGCAACAAAACGGGTATCCGAAGCTCTTTTTGGACTTGGGGCACAGAGAGAAGTATCTTGACGCTGTTGAAGAAGGGAATGAAGGGAATTACCAGCCGATTATTGAGTTGCTGTACGAGGTTTACCTCGAGCAGCACCGTACAATCTATGATGAAATTATCGGAAAAATCCGTAGTGGCAAATCGGATGTCTTTACGGACAATAAAAGGGTGGTGGGGGAATTTGCTAAAATACAGGGCGAGGAGAGAATAGCGTTCATTCAAGCGTAAATGTTCGCTTTAGCAAGCCGCTAAAATTAAGACAGATATATAATAGACTTGTTGCTAATTAAGGGCGATCTTCACTAAGAGGCTTTTAAATTGGATATGCTATGTGGTATCAACTATGATAAGCGTTAACAGGGCTTTAAGTAGTGATAGGTTGATAAGAGCCACTACGGGGCTATCCGCACCTGAATTTAAGCTTCTGGTGGCCAGTTTCTACCGTGAGCCTCAAAAGGAGAGGCTGATTCGATACGAGCGAGGCGTTTCGCAGGGTGTTCTGTGAAGGAGACCATGTGGTGGCAGAATAGGAAATTTGAGGACTCATACGGAGAAATTATTTTTCATTCTCTTTTATTATAAGTGCTATCCCACTTTTGACGTCTTAGGGTTGTTATTTGATCTGGATAGGTCCAATGCATGCCGTAATGTCCAGAAATTGATGTTGATGGCGGAGAACGTGCTTGAGAAGAAGATGGTATTGCCGGAACGGAAAATAAGCACTGTAGAAGAGTTGTTAGAGCTATTCCCTGGCGTTAAGGACTTATTCATCGACGGTACTGAGCGACCGATCCAGAGGCCTAAAGACCGCGAGAAGCAGAAGGCGAACTATTCAGGCAAGAAGAAGGCGCACACGCGCAAGAACATACTCATCGTCGATAAGAACAGGCGGATTGGGTATCTAAGCCCGCCCGCCGAGGGTAAAAAGCACGATTTCGGCATGTTTAAAGAACTGTTCCCGCCGGGGCTATTCCCCAAAAGCATAGTGTTGTGGCTGGATCTGGGCTTCACAGGTGTTGAGAGGGATTATCCGGCAGCAACGGTTATGATGCCGAAGAAGAAGCCAAAAGGAGGCGAATTGTCGGATGCCGAGAAGGCCAGGAATAAGGCCATCAGCGGATTCAGAGTCCTGGTAGAGCACGCAATCGGCGGCTTGAAGCGATTCGGGATAGCCACCGAGAAGTGCCTCTTTTTTAAACGCGATTTCATATCTCTTCGATATATCCAAACTCGAGTTCGTATATCCTTCCATTTTGGAGTTATATCCGAAACTTACTTCGCATATACCTCCCTTTAGCTGAACCTTCTTGCTCATTTTTTACAACCTGAATTTTGTAATAATGTTGAGCGCTCGTGAATTGGCGTATGTAGGTATCACTTCACGATCTTGGTGATATCTATCTCGATAATGTCCTCTGCACCCATGCACTTCAACATCGGTATTAAAATATTCACCTCGCGCTTGCTCACCACCGTTTCCACCGCGTAATACCTATTGGGGTTATCAGAATCATACAGTTGGGAGATGGTGGGTCTTTTCATTGCCGGGAGCACGGACATCACATCCTTCAACATATCCTCTGCGACGTTCATGCTGAGCAGGACCTTGCCGCGCGCTTCGAGCACGCCGGAAAGCAAGGTTCTTATCTCTTCCATCTCCTTCCTCTTCTCCGCATCACGCCACGAATCCTTATTCGCAATCAACTTCGTGGACGATTCCAGCATGGTAGCGATTATCCGCCAGTTGTTCTTCTGTAGGGTCTCTCCGGTCTCCGTAAGCTCGACTATGCCGTCCATCATATCCTTCGCTTCGGTAGCGCCGTAAGAGAAAAATATCTGCACGGGAATGCCAAGCTTCTCAAAGAACGATTTGGTAAGGTGGGGATATTCGGTGCTTATTTTACTGTGCGGTTTCATGTCTTTGGCTTCTTTTATATCCGTTCTATCCGCCTGGACTGCCAGGACGATGTTCACAGTGCTTTCTTTCTCTGCAGCTTTGCTGTATCTCATATCCGCTATTTCCACGACGTCCGCCCCCCGTTCCTCTATCCAATCTTTACCGGTTATGCCCATGTCAAAATACCCTTTCTCGACGTATTCTGGTATCTCCTGCGGTCGCAGTATCTTCACCTTCTCTATCCTCGGGTCCTCTATCTTCGGGTTGTATTCCCGACTCGTTACTTTTACCTCCAGATCTGCCTGCTTGAACAATAGCAGGGTTTGTGCTTCTAAACTGCCCTTCGGAATCGCTATGGTTATCATCTTCCCTATTTTTCCTTTTTTCTCTTTTTATCTTTATTTAGATTATTGTACTATGAAAATCGGAGGGATCTTATGTATAACTATATGAAGAATGAGATAAATTCAAGGTCTAAGGTGAATTGAGAGTCGTTTTTCAATATCAATAAAAATGCTTCGCACGTAAAAGATGAACGAGGATACAAAACTATTTGTGACTAGTAAATTTAGGGAGTATTATAAGCGGGCTATGATAGAACCTCCGAAAGATTTCTGGATGCGAGAGTGGGGTTTTGTTCTCTTTGACAAATATTTTCCTACAAAACTCGTGATGCGAAGGCATACATCGTTTACCACGGAGGATAACTTGGTGAAGTACCTTAGAGAAAATGCCCCTGCCCATGCATATTACTCCACCGCTCTTTACAAATATCCCTCAGCAGATATGGCAAAAAAGGGCTGGCTCGGTGCTGACTTGATTTTTGACCTCGATGCAGACCATATCGTAAGTGAAGCAGAGCTTCCGCGATATTCTTATGAGGATTTGTTGGGGCTCGTGAAAAAAGAAACGCTGAAACTGATTGACTTCTTAATCAACGATTTTGGATTTGCTGGGGAGGATATAAAACTGGCATTTTCGGGGTCACGAGGCTATCATATCCACATAAATACGGGCGGGGTGCGCGGACTTGGAAGCCGAGAAAGAAGGGAGATTGTTGATTATGTCATGGCAACCGGGCTTGATATAGATAGTTTTTTGGTTGCGGATTTGAAGGAAAAGAAGCGTGGTGCTAAAGTGTTGGGGAAAGAGGATTTGAGGTTTATACCAGAGGGATGGGGTAAATTGATATCCGCTGGGGGGTGGGAGAAACGAGTTTTTAACGAATTGATAGAGTTCCTTCATGAGATAGCGGTGATGGAAGAAGAGCAGGCTATAAAAATGGTAAGAGATGTTGGAGAGATGAACAGGAAGAAGGCGCAAGAGATACTACGAATTGCAAAGGATGAGACTATGATGAGAAGAATAGAGCGAGGCCAAATCCCCCTGTTCGCCAAGCCGATATGGACAGGGATAGCAAAAACGGTAACAAAAATCGTCCGCGTGAAATCCGCAGATAGAATAGATGAACCGGTTACTGCAGATGTAAAAAGGCTTATACGGCTGCCCGGCTCACTACACGGAAAATCGAGTTTGAGGACACAACCTTTAACAATTGAAACCTTTAAGGAGTTCGACCCGTTAGCGGATGCTGTGGTATTCGGAGATTCGCCAGTTGAAATAAGCGTTGCTCGAGACTCTGCAATAAAGCTGAAAGGTGATAGCTATAAGGTGGAAGAAGGCGAAATTGCTTCGGTGCCAGAGCACGTTGCTCTTTATTTTTTCTGTAGAGGTGTTGCGGAAATTAAGTAAAACAGAAACGAAAATGTTTTTTCTTAGTAAAGCGTCTTTCTTAAAACAAAAAGTGCGATGGATATAGAGGCGCTCGGTGCGATCTTACGCAAGGAGAAGGACACGGGATCACTGCAAGAATTACCGGTGGACTTCTGTGAGGCTGTGAGGGAATACCTCGAGAGTTTGGATGCGGAGAAGAAAGAAGCGGATGAACGGTGGAGCGAGCATGTGGAAGATGAAATAAGGAGTGCGAGGATGAAAGTGGAGGATATAATCAGTAGACGTGTAGGAAAGATAGTAAAACTCGCCAGTTCGGGCATGAAAACACCACCTAAGGGGATGTTAGAGGAAGAAGAGCGGCTATTTGAGGGTGTAAAACATCATGTAGACGAAGGCAAGGAAAGGCTATTTGCATTGATGTTGGACGAGAAAGAAAGCGAAAGTGAAGAAGTAAAAGAAGAGAAGGAACCTTCATGGCACGTCTTTAAAACGTCTGCTGAACCTCTCCCTGACAAAGACGGAACTGAAGAACTGCATATCGTTCGGATATTAGAAGACCTCCCCACCTTCATGGGCACCGACGGAAGAATTTATAAAGTGAAAAGAGAAGATGTTATTATGTTGCCAAAGACCAACGCTGAGATACTGTGCAAGCGAGGGGTTGCAGAGCGATTCGAAGGAAAAAAAGAGGATGGAGGAGGTGAACACGAGATAGAAAAATGAAGATGCCAAAACACATGAGGATTTACTGCCCTATCTGTGGGAAACATACCGTACACGACGTGGATAAGGTAAAAAAGGGAAGAGCTTCTTCCTTGAACTGGATAGTAAGACAGAAGAAACGCAGGTCCGGCATAGGTAATGCGGGAAAATTCTCAAAAGTTCCAGGGGGAGATAAGCCAACAAAAAAGGTTTTTCTCCGTTATAAGTGCACGGAATGCAAGAAATCTCATCAAAGAAAAGGCTTCAGGGTATCTAAGCTTGAGTTAGTGGAGTAAAAAATGGAGAAAAAAACGGGTAGCAAATTTTTAAGGGTCAAATGCAACGACTGTGAAAATGAACAGGTCGTATTTGATCATGCATCGACGAGTGTGAAATGCAATGTCTGCGGGAGAACCTTGGTTGAACCGAGAGGGGGGAAAGCAGAGATAAAAGGCGAGATAATAGAGGTTCTTACATAGAAGATGGTACGGGACGATTGGCCGGAGCGGGGGGAATTAGTCATTTGCACGGTAAGAGAGCTTGAGAATTTTGGTGTTTTTGTTACGCTTGAAGAATATGATGACAAAGAAGGGCTTATCCACATCGCTCAAGTATCCTCTGGCTGGGTGAAACATCTGCGGGATCACGTACGAGAGGGGCAGAAAATCGTATGTAAAGTGCTCTACGTGGATGACCGGAGAGGGCATATAGATTTATCTTTAAAGGCGGTGAAAGACGGCCAGAAACGGCAGAGGATAAAAGAGTGGAAGAACGAGAAGAAAGCGAAGAAGTGGCTCAATCTCGCCCTCGTTGCGCCAACCTCTAAAATTAAGATGAGCAAAGAGGAACTCGAAGCGATTGAGATAACCTTGTTGGATGCTTACGGCAGCCTTTATGATGCATTCGAGGAGGTTGTGCAGGTTGGTAAAGGAGCGTTGCTTGAACTCGGAATAAATGAAGAACACGCGGATGCAATACACGAGATAGCCTGTGCTAACGTAAAACCCCCTTCTGTTCAGATAAACGGGTATGTGGAGCTTAAATGTCCTTTGCCTGACGGTGTGGAGATAATAAAAGAAGCATTGATGAAGGCAGAAGAGGTGATAAAAACAAAACCCTCAGGAACGACCAACGGCACCTCAGTGGAATGCTTCTACATCGGTACACCGAGGTATAAGATACGTGTCAAAGCTCCCAATTACAAAGAGGCCGAAAGCGTATTGAGCGACGCGGCGAATACTGCTATCGAGGTAATCAAAAGAAACGAAGGATCTGGAAAGTTCTATCGGAATCTTTCTTAGCACTTCTAAACGAGAAAAGCAGCACTGAGTGATAACTTATTCTTTCATAACTATCAAGGTACGTATTTGGGAAAGTTTTTAATGAAGTCAAAGATAAGGAAATGTGTGGTATGCGGAGAGTATACTCTGAAGGAGATATGCGAGAAGTGTGGTAGTGCGACGAATAATCCAAAACCTCCGAGGTTCTCCCCTAAAGATCCTTATGGGAAATATAGAAGGATGATGAAATATGGATGAGATAGAAATACACGAGTTTAAAAAGGCAAAATTGAACAAGCCCGTAATGATAGAGGGGCTTCCGGGCGTAGGAAACGTTGGGAAATTAGTAGCCGAGCATATAATACACGAGCTGAATGCTGAGAAGATACTTGAGCTCTACTCATGGCATTTTCCACCACAGGTATTGGTAAAAAACGATGGAACGGTTAGTTTAAGTAAAAACGAGCTCTATGCCTGCAAGTCAAAGGAGCAAGACTTATTAATCCTTAGCGGTGACCAGCAGAGCGTTACGAATGAGGGGCATTATCTTATCACAGAGACGTTTCTCGACATTGCACAACAGTATGAGGTTTCTCGTATATACACACTGGGAGGATATGGTATAGGTCAGCTTGTGGAAAAACAAACGGTGCTTGGAGCTGCGAATAAAGCGGAACTTGTGGAGGAGATGAAGAAATATGGCGTGGAATTCAGAGAGGAAGAGCCGGGTGGGAGTATAGTAGGAGCTTCAGGGCTTTTGTTAGGTCTTGGGCAACTGCGGGATATTCCAGCGGTATGTTTACTGGGTATGACCTCCGGTTATTTAGTAGATCCCAAGAGCGCACAGGCAGTTCTCACCGTATTGTGCCGTGCATTAAATCTTGAGCTGAACATGCAGGCTATGAAAGACCGTGCGGAAGAGATGGAAAAGGTCATCGAGCGACTGAAAGAGATGGAGCAAGCACAGATTCCACGGATGAGGGAGGAAGAGCTGGGCTACATTAGATAACTGCACGCAAAGTGCAAATATAATACGGCAATACTTATTCCCCGCTGCTGTTGTCAGGCGGACTCAGAGGTTAGTACCTTCAGAGACGTCGGCATTTTGACGACATCGCCTATTTTTATCCCCACCACGTATTCCAACGCCTTCTCCTTTGCGATATCCACAATTCTCTGTGTGATTACACCGTCGAACACCACGCAATTTGCATTTTCGGTCGTTTCCTTCAATTCTTTTGCGAGATCTCTTACAGTAGTCTCCTTTAGTATTTTTTGCTCTTTATCTAACAGCCGTGCCTTAAACGTACCTTCGAGTTCTTCGAGATGTGTTTTAAACGGGTTTGGAGTTGTTTCCTTTTCCTCTTTAGCCGTAGCCTCCTTGGTTTTCTTTCTTTGTATTACTCTCTGCGGCTCTTTCTCTGCCTCTTTTTTTCCCTTACCGTATTCCTGCTGTTCTACTGGTGTTTTATTATGCAGTGCTTTCGTTATTTCCTTGTATGTCATGTCCTCCACACTTCTTCCCTCAGGCGTCGCTGCAATATAATCTACATCAGCGACCTGTAAAAGCTCCTTCAAGATAAGGTCACCGCCTCGATCACCATCTACGAAGGCTGTAAAGGTCTTCCTCTTGCTCAGTTTGTTTATCAACGGGGAGATATTTGTGCCTTCCACAGCTATTGTGTTTTTAATCCCATATTTAAGCAGATTTAACACATCCGCTCTCCCTTCCACCACCAATATAGCATCAGAACTCTCTACATTTGGACCCGCTGGCAGTCCCTTGTAATACGTTATCTCCTCCATTCTTACTGCCTGCTTCACTTCGTTCACCATCGTGTCACTATCTATGCCCTTCTCCACAGCTTCATGCATGAGCTGTTTTGCTCGCTCTGTAATCCTCTTCCTCTTGGTCGCTCTTATGTCCTCTATCTTTTCAACCCCCACATTCGCGATACAAGGACCTACCCTATCTATAGTCTCCAAAGAAGCAGCCAGTATTGCGGTTTCTACCTTGTCTAAACCAGAAGGTATGAGTATCTCTCCACTTGACTTCCCGCCTTTCGACTCTACGTTCACCTCGATTCTGCCTATTCTGCTACTCTTCTGCAAATCTCTCAGGTCCAATTCTTCACCTAATAATCCTTCTGTTTGACCAAATATTGCGCCCACCACATCGGATTTCTCAACAAAACCCTCTGCTGTGATGTTAGCATGAATAACGTATTTTGTTGTATCTACATCATGCATTTTATTTTTCTCCTCTAAAGTTTCATCTACACCTTTACCTTTTAACTTTACCATCTCCATGCCTATTCCAGCAACAAGATTCTCCCATTACTGTTATATACCATATACGTTCTAACTGATAAAAAATAAAACCTGAGATACATGAAGTTAGTTGTTAATAGCATGGAGAGAATAGAGTGCTGGAGCTGGAAGTGATAAAAAGCTAAAAAAGATGGGCTCGATGCGATTCGAACGCATGACCTCCGCCTCGTGAAGGCGGTGTCATAACCAACTAGACCACGAGCCCTTTTTTCACTTTATTATAATGGATAAATCATGAAGTGATTTAAATATTTTTCATTTGAGATTTATGGACATGATTAGAGAGATGGGGCACGAAGAAGCGTATAAGATCTGGTTAAGATATATCATTACTCTTCAAAGGGGGAGAGAGAGAAGAAAATGAAGATGGAAGTAATAAAAGGTGGACTTTGCGCTGTGAAAGGCGTAAGGGCATACGGAATAAAAGAGGGTAATAAAGGGTTAGCTTTGATAGAGGGGGAAGGCAAAGCCTCGGGTATGTACACCACAAATAAAATAAAAGCCGCACCCGTGAGGTTTACGAAGAAGCAGCTTGAGAAGGGCAGAATAAGCGCAATAATTGCGAATAGCGGCTGTGCAAATAGCTTTACCGGTGAGCGAGGGATGAGAAATGCAGAAAAAATGGCAGAACTTGCCTCGTCATTCTTGGGCGTGGATAAAGAAGAAGTGGCTGTTCTCTCTACCGGCCCTATCGGGGCACAATTGGATATGGGCTTAATAGAAGGGCAGCTTGGAGAAGTCGTGAAGGGATTAACCTCTGGAGCAGAAGGTAGCACGGCAGCAGCAAAGGCTATAATGACCACAGATACGTTCCATAAAGAGACGGCGATTAGTATCGATACGGGCAATGATGAACGGGTGGTAATAGGAGGAATTGTAAAAGGCTCAGGGATGATCGCCCCGCACATGACTACCGCCACCATGCTCGCTTTTATTTATACTGATGCTTCTTTGGATGACGAAGTGCTGAACGGGAGTTTGAAAGATGCGGTTGAGAATTCATTCAATATGACCGTGGTGGATGGGGACATGAGCACGAACGATACGGTATTGCTTGTAGCCACGGGCAAAAGCGGAAAGATAAGCGAGGCTGATTTTAAAGCGGGATTAACTTTTGTTTGTCAGGAGCTTGCGAAGTTGATAGCGAGGGATGGTGAAGGAGCAACGAAGTTTATAGAAGTGAGGGTAAAAGGCGCTCCATCCATTGCGGACGCAAGGGAAGTAGCTCGATCAATAGTCCGGTCACCGTTAGTGAAAAGTGCTATTTTTGGTGAACGCCCCGACCTTGTCTGTGGTCGTATAATTGCGGCTATCGGGAGTTCCGTTATTGCAGAAGATGGGAGCTTCAGTGGAATATCTATACGCTTAAAGGGTGAGA
The DNA here is from genome assembly GCA_016649585.1 of Methanosarcinales archaeon. Lineage (GTDB taxonomy): Archaea > Halobacteriota > Syntropharchaeia > Alkanophagales > Methanospirareceae > JACGMN01. The sequence goes on along the minus strand of JAENXH010000002.1, from coordinate 11,127 downwards.
AGGAAGTTTTAGCAGTGAAGAACGGCGAATTTTTGGATTTGTCAGATTCGGAGAGGACCGTAATGAAGGGCGAGGAGATATTCATTGACGTGGATATGGGAACGGGAGTAGAAGCGGAAGCGACAGCGTGGGGTTGCGATTTAACCTATGATTATGTCAGGATAAATGCGAGCATGCATTAAGGCGTATCTGTGCTTAGTTACAGGGAATTTTATATCGAAGTACGAACGTTTCTCTGAGCTTCTTCGTTTATTTTCTCATATAAGCTCTTACCATGTGCGTCTATGCTGACCACAAGAGGCCCGAAATCGTCGACAAGGAGATGCCAGACCGCCTCCGCCATACCAAGGTCTACCCAATACACCGCTTTTACCGCTTTTATGCGTGCGGCGGCTAAAACCGCTGCACCACCGGTCATCGCGAAATACACGCAGCCATATTTTTGCAGTGCCGCTCTCGTTCCAATGCCCATGCCTCCTTTTCCTATGATTCCGCGAATCAGTAGCATTTCTATTATCTCCGGCGTTGTCGCATCCATTCTCGAGCTGGTGGTGGGCCCGGCGGCTATAATCTCCCATCCTCCATCGCTCTTCCTCATGAGCGGCCCGCAATGATATATTACCGCGCCTTTTTCTATCGGTATCTCCGTTTCCGCATCTTTGAGTTTATATTCTACGATACGCTGATGCGCTTTGTCTCGCGCTGTATATAAGTCGCCGCTGAGATACACAAGATCGCCTGCCTGCAACTCCTTTATTTCTTCTTCTCTTATCGGCGTGGCTAATTTCTTTTTCAACACTTTTTCTTTTTAAAGAAGAGTTTTACTGCGCAAAAACTTTATATGGTTTTACAGTTGTAAGATATAACCTATCGCGATCGTTCAATGGAAGAAAAGGATAAAACAGAGGAAAAAGAGTATCTAAAAGCTGCAAATAAGTCTGCGGAGCTTGCTTTAGAGTATCATTCTCGCTATCAAGGAAAAATAGACGTCGGACTGAAGGCACCGGTCAGAAGCTATGATGATTTTGCGATATGGTACACGCCGGGTGTGGCTGAGCCGAGTAGGGCGATACAAAAAAATCGAGCGCGCGTGTACGAGTACACAAACAAGGGCAACTTTGTGGCGATAGTTACAGATGGCACGAGAGTGTTAGGATTGGGTGACGTAGGACCAGAGGCAGCGCTTCCGGTGATGGAAGGGAAAGCAATGCTGTTTAAATATCTGGGTGGCGTGGATGCATTTCCTATTTGTCTGGCGACAACGGAGGTGGAGGAGATAATAAACGTTGTGAAGAGTATTGCCCCTACTTTTGGCGGTATAAACTTAGAGGACATAGAGAGTCCAAAGTGCTACTACCTGCTGGAACGGTTACGAGAAGAGTTAACGATGCCGGTCTGGCACGATGACCAGCAGGGCACCGCATTGGTGATACTCGCGGGGTTGATAAACGCCCTGAAGGTGGTGGGGAAGAGTTTGAGCGAAGTAACGGTATCGCTTATCGGTGCTGGTGCGGCGAATATGAACGTTGCGAAATATATGCACGTTGCGGGTGCGAAATGGAAAAACATGATCATGGTGGACAGCCGCGGGATCTTGAATGCAGAAAGAGAGGCTGTGAAAGCAGATAAAACAAAGTGGGAAATCAGCGAAAAGACAAACAAAGAGGGGAGAAGCGGAGGCATAGCGGAGGCAATGCGAGGTACTGACGTTTGCATCGCTCTTTCGACGCCGGGCCCGGGCGTGATAAAGCAGGAGTGGGTGGCGCGTATGGCGGATGACGCGATCGTATTCGCAGCCGCCAATCCCGTACCGGAGATCTGGCCCTGGGAAGCAGAGGCGGGAGGCGCTCGAATAGTAGCCACGGGGCGGTCCGACTTCAAGAATCAAATTAACAACTCTTTAGGTTTTCCTGCGGTGTTTAGAGGTACTTTAGACGTCCGAGCTACGAGTATAACGGACGAGATGTGCATAGCTGCGGCGTATGCGATCGCGCACTATGCGGAAGAGCAGGGGATAAGTGAGGTCGCCATAATTCCAAGCATGGAGGAGCAGGAGATGTACGTGCGCGAAGCAGTTGCAGTGGGCACGAAGGCGATAGAGCAGGGAGTGGCTGAGAAGAGGATGAGCGCGGAAGATTTAGAAGCGGAAGTCCGAAAGAGAATAATCAAAAAATGACTAAAACTTTTTAAGGTCAAGAATATAATAGGTAATTGTAGCAACCGGCGTCGGCTTCGATGACGGGGATACCCGAAGGATGAGAAGTGGGCTTCCGCTACGCTACAAAGAAGAGCTGAATGGGGACGCGAAGAGAAGGATAACATTCGTGTCCGACATAGAAACTTAAACCTAATCTGACGAACCAGCAAATCTGATTGGTTCATTAGTCAGGTGTGTGTGTAGAGATCCTGCCATTTAACACTGGTTGATCCTGCCAGAGGCTACTGCTATCAGAGTTCGATTAAGCCATGTTAGTTGAGGGTGCTTTTTCTTCTTCGGAAGAAGGAGTAACCCGGCAGACGGCTCAGTAACACGTGGACAACTTGTCCTTTGGACCGGGATAACCCCTGGGAAACTGGGGCTAATACCGGATAGAGCATTGATAGCTGGAATGCACGATGCTCGAAAACTGAGGCGCCAAAGGATAGGTCTGCGGCCGATTAGGTTGTTGTTGATGTAATGGATCAACAAGCCTTCGATCGGTATGGGTTGTGAGAGCAATATCCCAGAGATGGGTTCTGAGAAAAGAACCCAGGTCCTACGGGACGCATCAGGCGCGAAAACTTTACAATGTGCGAAAGCACGATAAGGGAACTCTGAGTGCCTCCTACGGAGGCTGTTCAGGTGTCTAAAAAGCATCTGAAGTAAGGGCTGGGCAAGACCGGTGCCAGCCGCCGCGGTAACACCGGCAGCCCAAGTGGTGGCCACTTTTACTGGGTCTAAAGCGTTCGTAGCCGGCCATGTAAGTTCCTTGGGAAATTTGACCGCTTAACGGTCAAGCTTCCAGGGAATACTGCTTGGCTTGGGACCGGGAGAGGTCAGAGGTACCTCAAGGGTAGGGGTGAAATCCGTTAATCCTTGGGGGACCGCCAGTAGCGAAGGCGTCTGACCAGACCGGATCCGACGGTGAGGGACGAAGGCTAGGGTAGCGAACCGGATTAGATACCCGGGTAGTCCTAGCTGTAAACGATGCGGGCTAGGTGTTGGCATTACTGCGAGTGATGCCAGTGCCGAAGGGAAGCCGTTAAGCCCGCCATCTGGGGAGTACGGTCGCAAGGCTGAAACTTAAAGGAATTGGCGGGGGAGCACTACAACGGGTGGAGCCTGCGGTTCAATTGGATTCAACGCCGGAAAACTCACCGGAGGCGACAGCGAGATGAAGGTCAGGCTGAAGACCTTACCGGATTAGCTGAGAGGTGGCGCATGGCCGTCGGCAGTTCGTGTCGTGAAACATCCTGTTAAGTCAGGCAACGGGCGAGACCCGCGCTCACAGTTGCCAGCATCTCTTCCGAGAGGATGGGCACTCTGTGAGGACTGCCGCCGCTAAGGTGGAGGAAGAAGCGGGCCACGGTAGGTCAGTATGCCCCGAATCCTCCGGGCTACACGCGTGCTACAATGGGTGGTACAATGGGTATCAACCCCGAAAGGGGAAGGTAATCTCCTAAAACCATCCTCAGTTGGGATCGAGGGCTGCAACTCGCCCTCGTGAACCTGGAATCCGTAGTAATCGCCCCTCAAAATGGGGCGGTGAATATGTCCCTGCTCCTTGCACACACCGCCCGTCAAGCCAGCCGAGTGGGATTTAGGTGAGGCCATCTTTTTTGGGGTGTTCGAACCTAAGTCTCGTAAGGGGGGCTAAGTCGTAACAAGGTAGCCGTAGAGGAATCTGCGGCTGGATCACCTCCTAAATTTTAAAACCCAATCAGAGCTGAAAGATTGTCAGGTTACGGTTTAAGTTAGGTTTACATGTAAGCATGGTAAACAGATAGCTGGGAAAACTTCGGGGCTCGTAGATCAGTGGAAGATCGTCGCCTTTGCGAGGCGAAGGCCCTGGGTTCAAATCCCAGCGAGTCCATATTTGAGATAGGTAGATAAGCAGATGCACCTAACAATCTGTGTTGTTAGGGAAGGTGCGGATGGCAGGCAGTTCGTGCTACTGCCAGATGAAGTGATCATACGCACATAACAACTCTGACATCCAATGGGTTTAGCGAGATTGGTGAATTATGTCATTTAGTGGATGGCTCGGCTCAAGCGCTGAAGAGGGGCGTGCCAAGTTGCGAAAAGCCTCGGGTAGGCACAAGGAGCCTTAGAACCGAGGATGCCCTAATGGGAACTCTTGACTTTTTGAGTCGGTCCGTAAGGATCGGGAACGCTCTGAATTGAAACATCTTAGTAGGAGCAGGAGGAGAAATCAATTGAGATGCCGTGAGTAACGGCGAGTGAAAACGGCAGAGTTCAAACCGAATCCCTTCTTGAAAGAGGAGGGAGATGTGGTGTGGTAAGTAAAGGTCATATAAAGCCCGCCCTATTGAAGCTGAGGTCCTCTGGAATGAGGCGCCATAGAGAGTGAAAGCCTCGTAGGCGTAAGATAGAGGGCTTGGCCTTTAACTTGAGTACCATAGGTTGGAATTCCTGTGGGAAGCTGGGGGTTACCAACCTCCAAAACTAAATACGTCTTGAGACCGATAGCGGAGTAGTACCGTGAGGGAAAGCTGAAAAGTACCCCAAGTAAGGAGGTAAAAAGAGCCTGAAACTAAATGGTGATAGAGTGATACGGCTTGGAAGTGATGAAGTAATCCGAAGGAGCATCTCGTGAGGGATGAGTACGAGGATTGTGGAACAGAGTCGTATCTTACGTTCTGGAGAACGGGCCAGGGAGTATATCTCAGTGGTGAGGCTAACCCGTAAAAGGGAAGCCGTAGGGTAACCAACAGGTTCGCATTCGTAAGAAGAGGAACGACGTACGAACTGCGTGGAATCACTGGGATATGACCCGAAGCCGGGTGATCTAAGCGTGGGTAGGCTGAAATTCTTCGAAAGGGGAATGGAGGGCCGAACCGGTGATGATTTGCAAATCTCTCGGATGACCTGTGTTTAGTGGTAAAAGGCCAATCGAACCCGGCAATAGCTGGTTCCCCTCGAAACATACCAAAGTATGACCCGATCTGAGATTGATAGCGCTGTAGAGCAACCGATTGGAGGATACGTAGTCGAAAGACCGCGCCCTCCTGTCAAACTCCGAAGGTGCTATCGTCGTAGAAGATCGGAGTCGGGGCTGGGGGGTAAGCTCCCAGTCCGCGAGGAAATGAATCCAGACTGAGGTTAAGGTCCCAAAGTGTCGGCTAAGTGTTAATACTAAAGGGCGTTGCAAACCCCAAACAGCTGGGAGGTTAGCTTAGAAGCAGCTATCCTCTAAGGAGTGCGTAACAGCTCACCAGCCGAGGTTTGCAGCACCGAAAATGGATGGGGCTTAAGCTGACCACCGATACCCCAGGGCTCCGAAAGGAGATCCGGTAGAGGGGCGTTCTGCTTGGGCAGAAGCATCTTTGTGAGAGGGTGTGGACCGGGCAGAAACGAGAATCCTGGTACTAGTAGCAGCATAGTTGGGTGTGAATCCCAACCGCCGAAGGGGCTAGGTTTCCTTGGCAATGTTCGTCAGCCAAGGGTTAGCCGGTCCTAAGATGTGTCCCAATCGGAGCACGTCAAATGGGAAGCAGGTTAATATTCCTGCGCCGTCCAGCCTATGTACTTCGAGTACACCTGACGCTTTTGGATAGATTGAGCGGTGCTGTCGCACCGTCCAAGCATCGAAGCCTATGGAGAGCCGTAATGGCGAGAAGTAGGTGAATATGTGATGGCGGAAGTCAATCGAGTCCAGGAGCCCGTGAAAAAGGCGGCTGGATGTCCGTACCGAGAACCGACACAGGTGCCCCTAGCTGAGTAGGCTCAGGCGTGTCGGGGAAATCCAGCTAAGGGAATTCGGCAAATTAGCCCCGTAACTTCGGGATAAGGGGTGCCTGCTTTGCGAGAAGCAGGTCGCAGTGACAAGGGAAGGCTAACTGTCTAATAACAACATAAGCGACCGCAAGTCCGTAAGGATTAGTACGGTCGCTGACTCCTGCCCAGTGTGGGTATCTGAAAGCCCTTTTCAAGGGGACGAAGGACCTATAAACGGCGGGGGTAACTCTGACCCTCTTAAGGTAGCGTAGTACCTAGCCGCTTAATTGGCGGCTTGCACGAAAGAAGTAATAAGCCTTCTACTGTCCCTAGCTGGAACCCGGTGAACTTTACATCCTGGTGAAAAGTCCAGGGACCCCCAAGGGGAAGCGAAGACCCCGTGGAGCTTTACAGCAGCTTGTCGTTGGGTCACGACTTCGGATGTATAGCGTAGGTAGGAGGCGACGAAGTGTTTTCGCCAGGAAACACAGAGCCACCAATGGAACACTACCCTTCTGGAGTTTTGTCCCTTACTCGCAAGAGAACACCGGCAGGTGGGCTGTTTAGGTGGGGCGCCATACCCTTGAAAAAATATCGAGGGTGCCCTAAAGTTGACTCAGGTGGGTCAGAAATCCACCGTAGAGTGCAAGAGTAAAAGTCAGCCTGATGTGACTTCGCATAGCAGGAAGTCACGGGACGAAAGTCGGGTCTAACGAACCTTTACGGCTCTTTGGTAGGGCCTAAAGACGTCAGAAAAGCTACCCCGGGGATAACGGAGTTGTCTCCAGCGAGAGTCCATATCGACCTGGAGGTTTGCTACTTCGATGTCGGCTTTCTCCATCCTGGCTGTGCATCGGCAGCCAAGGGTAAGACTGTTCGTCTATTAAAGGAGATCATGAGCTGGGTTTAGACCGTCGTGAGACAGGTCGGTTGCTATCTATTGGGGGTGTTGGAGGTCTGAGGGGAAGCTGCTTTTAGTACGAGAGGAACAAAGCAGCGGCGCCTCTGGTGTACCGGTTGTCCGACAGGGCATTGCCGGGCAGCTACGCGCTAGTGGATAAGAGCTGAAAGCATCTAAGCTCGAAGCCATCCCCAAAAAGAGACTTCCGTTAAGGACATCATTAGAAGAATGGTTTGATAGGGCTGGGGTGTAAGACTCAAGGTGATAAACCGAGATTTTTAGCCCGCAGCTACTAACGTCCGCATCAATAACCTCGCTGGGCCCAGATGAAATCAGAGTTGTTAAGTGCGTTGCGCGCCAAGGTGGCGGAGCGGCTACGCGGTTGACTGCAGATCAGCTATACCCCGGTTCAAATCCGGGCCTTGGCTTCTCCTTGGCCTTTACCTCTCTCTATTTATGTGTTTTCTCTTGTTTGGTACAACCAGAGACTTGTTAAACATTCAAGCTGATAAAAGCTCTAAACAGGTTTTGATTTTAGTATGGGGTGTGTAAAACCAGTTTTTAATAAAAATCCGCTCAATTAGTGATTTAATATCGAAAATATTGGTGCAGGATACTTAGAATAGAAGGTATGCAAAAGTTTTTTATGTTGCGTTACAATAGATGTATAGCGATCTAATAGTCATCTCGTTTAGCTGCGGTGGAGTGGAAGAAGATGGGAATAAAAGTTTACACAACGGAGATATGTCCAAATTGTAAAATAGTCAAGGAGTTTTTAGCAGCGGAAGGCGAAGCGTATGAGGAGGTGGATATAACGACGGCGGAAGCGCTGACTGAGTTACGAATGCAGGGTGTTTTCACGCTCGTTACGCCTGTTGTTCAGGTGGGTTCGACTTTTCTGACTGATAATGATTTATTTAACGGCGATGAGTTGCGGAAAGAGAGGATTAAAGAAGTGATAATGGAAGAGGGAGGAACATGAAAAAAGGTTTTATTGTGGATAATGGCACGGTGCAAACCACGCTGGACGGCGTGAAATTGCGATTCCCAAAGGTGCGAACCAGCGATGGGCACATGCTGGAGTGGGATAAGGAAGCGATAGTAAAGCAGCTTCTACGTGAAACGAAATTGAGCGGTGAGTTTTACGGCAGTTCGCCGATAGACGAAGACACGGCGCGGGAGATCGCGAAGGTGGCGGCAAAGCGGATAAGAGTAATGGGGATCTCGCAGCTTTCAGGCGCGTTAGTTCGGGAAATAGTGAACCAGATTTTACTGGAGGAGTATCATAAGCAGGAGTGGCGGAACGTTTGTACGCGGGTGGGAACGCCGGTGTATGACGCGCATCTGATTGATATCGGTGAAGGATTTGAGGCGAATGAGAATGCGAATTTGCAGGATAATGCAGAGACGTCACATAAGAAGAAAGCGGACAAGATTTGCAAGGAGCAATATTTGCTGCTCTTGCCGCCGAAGCTCGCGGATGCACATCTCAGTGGCGATTTGCATATCCATGATCTTGAATATTTTGGTACGCGTGGTTTTTGTCAGGACTGGGACCTTCGTTACTTCTTTTATTATGGCCTGATGCCTGACGGTGCAGGGACAAAAGCGTCTGTCGCAGGACCGGCGAAGAAAGCAGAGGTTGCCATTCTGCATGCGGTTAAGATTTTGGGCAGTGCACAGACGAACTTCGCAGGCGGCCAGGGCTTTTTCAATTTCCTTACGTTCATCGCGCCGTATTTAGAGGGGCATTCGTATGAGGAGATCGAGCAGTTGATGCAGATGTTCGTGTATGAAATGACGCAAATGCAAGTTGCACGCGGAGGACAATTGGTATTCTCTTCTGTTCAGCTCACGCCGGGCATACCGAAGATCTGGAAGGACAAGCCGGCGGTTTATAAGGGCGAGGTATGGAATGGCGAGAACGTGCCGCTTCGGACCTACGGCGAGTTTGAGCGAGAGGTACGGTTGGCGTTCAAGGCGTTGATGAAAGTCATGCTCCAGGGCGATTATTGGGGTAAGCCGTTCAACTTCCCGAAGCCTGAGATTGCGATAGAGCCTGATTTCCTCAAAGAGGATGTGGCGTTTAATGAGAAGCATCTGGATTTACCGACGTATGAAGAGCTTTATGATTTAGCGTTTGAACTCACGGCGAAGTATGGTACACCGTACTTTGATAATAAGATACCGGAGTACAGAGGGGCTGGCGAAGGCGTTTCATGCTATCAGTGCTGTGCGTACAGTTTCAAGACATCGCCGGACGATGCGGACTTCAAGGATAAAATGTATTTCAATAACGGCACGCACTTCACGATGGGCGGCTGGCAAGTAATAACGCTAAACTGTCCACGAGCGGCGTACCGGGCGGATGGCGATGATGATAAGCTGATTGCGGAACTGAAACGGCGGATGGACAGTGCCGTGGAAGTGTTGAAGGTGAAGAAGCAATGGATGAAGCAGATCGTTGACGGCGGACGCATGCCGTTTGCGACACAACGACCGAAAGATCCGCACACTGGTGAAAAAGGGTCTGTGGCGGTTAATCTCGATGAGCTGGTGTACATCATCGGCGTGGTGGGCATAAATGAGATGGTTCAGTATCATTACGGCAAGCAAATGCATGAGGATAAAGGCGCGTTAAAGCTTGCGGTACGAGCAATGACGGAGATGGAATTGTACGCAAAGGAGTTGTCGGAACGTGAAGGCATGACGATAAGTTTCTCACGGACACCGGCAGAGACCGTGGTGCAGCGATTCGCCGTGGCAGACATCTTACAGGAGGAATTTAGAGATAAGGCTTTGTCAGTCGTTAAGGGCGATCTTGAGCGTGCGCTCTCTCTTATACACGAGACGCGCAACCTGCCGATTTACTATACGAATGGCACGCACGTGCCGCCGAATGCTAATATCTCGCTTGCGGAGCGGATAAATATCGAGCATATCTTCTTCCCGATCGTTGATGGTGGTAACATCATGCACATATTCCTCGGTGAGGGGTATCCCGACCCGCGCGGAGTTAAAAGTTTGGCGATGAAGATCGCGGAGAATACGCAGACGGGCTATTACGCGTTTACGAAGGATATGACAGTCTGCACGGATTGCGCACACGTAACGATGGGTTTGATGGAGGAGTGCGAGAAGTGCGACTCTAAGAATCTCGATTATATATCCAGGATAACGGGGTATCTGCAAGCGGTGAGCGGCTGGAACGAGGGTAAGAAGCAGGAGTTGCTTGATCGGATGCGGTACGGTGGGAATGAGGTGAGGTGATGGGATTATGAGAACAACAGCTATCAACTTTATAACCATCTTTAAACCGCACCAAAATTAAAACTGCTTTTATCTTTTGCGCCTTTTACATCTTCGGACGAATAAAAAGCTGCAGGTGAAAGCAACTATGGGAAAACTGAAAGAAGTCTCCCCACTAATTGGCGTGATTATTTTGATTATCATATTGCATATAATGCTCCCTTCTGAATGGGATTATTTGCAATTATTAGCCGCCACGGTCCTCACAATTTTGGTATTTTTCACTGGGTGTCTATATACAGTTCGTACAGATGCTTTAACTCAGATGTATATTGCGTTTTTTAATGTCGAAGTTTACGCAAAGGAAAAAGGAGAACAGTTTAATCCAGAAATTGCAGGCCGAAAGTTACGTCATGCGAATTACTGGGGTCATCTCTATAAAAAAAATTCTCTAGCTGTAGGATATTGTCTCTATTCTATAATTGTGATGAGTTTTGCCTTTCTTTTTTCTCTAAGTAAAAATGAAGTATTGTTACCAGTTTTTAAAATTTTAATCTTTAAAAGTGAAATATTGTTACCAGCTTTTAAAATCTCAATCTTTTTATCATTTTTTTCTTAGCAGGAGCTCTTAGGATTTTGATAAGCAAGCATAAAAAGTATCCTCTGTCTGAAATAGTAGTGGGCTTTTGGAGTAGTATATTTAATATATTGAAACTGTCCCTGAGGGATGAAAGAGTAAAAGACCTAGAGAAAGAACTTTGTAAAAGCCCTCAAGGGAATTGTAAATGTCCGGACTGGTTCGAGAACAATAAATGTGAAATTCAGGCTGATGTATGAGTGCTCAAAAATCTTGTAACTAAGTTATCAAAAACAGTTTAATCCCTTATTATTTGGTAATGTCCTAAATTTCACGATCCGCCTTAAACGTCAACAATTCCTTCCAAGTCCAAATGTGATCTGCGATGCCCTCAGCCATGCACGGTGTCCTCTCGATGTTTCTGACACCCTTCTTCGTTTTTATCTATCGTCAACGCTGAAT
>JAENXH010000029.1 GCA_016649585.1 Methanosarcinales archaeon | reverse complement strand
CATAATGTCCATCAGTTTCTCCGATGTTAGCGTCCCCTCTATTTTGTTCCAGAACTCGCCCTTGAATATCTCCTTACCCTTTGACAGAATCGAATCCATCTTGTCCACGGACCGAATGCCCAGGTCTATCTTTGCAAGCTCCAAATCCTTCTTCGCTATATCGCCCTCTATCCGGTTCATCTGCCTGAGTAACGCTCTTCGCTCATATTTGTCCTTGTCTTTCCCTTCCTCGTACAACTTCTTCCATTTGTCCTTCAGTCTTCTAAGCGCTGGTATCGCTTGCTCCTCCTTCATGCTCAACCGCTCCCCCCCTTCTCCCTTCACCCTCTGTTCTCTGACTTCTTTCTTCTTGCATCTTCACATTCCTGTCTGTGGAAATCTGTGTAATCTTGTGGTTAGCTAATCAACCGCATCGAAAAAAAAACGAAAGCTTTTTAAGTAGTGATTCGAAACGTTCATTCCATGAGTGCAGATATGTTGTTGCTATCCGCCCTTGCAGGCATCGCTGTAGTATTCGCTTTAGGGGTTCTGTTAAGCAAGGATAATTTCTATTCAGCTCTGTATATGGCCGCAACACTGGTCTTCGTGGCGACCGTTTACGCTTTTTTCAACCTCCAGCCGGTTTTCGTTTTGATTCTGTTTGTCTTTGTAGGCGCGATTGGTATCGTAACGGTGGCGCTTGCAGCGACGTATAGATCCGATCCCGAAAGGCAAGTTTCAGCGTTATGGGCAGTGCCGATATTTATAACCGCTCTTGTCATAGGCTCCTCCGTTTGCAGTCACATTGTGTTCAATCCACAACCGGTGTCTTCCAGCGCGATTGAATTCGAACTTATGAATTTCATACCACTTACCGAGTATATGTTACTCGTTGTATTCCTGATTTCGCTCGTGGTGCTACTGCTGTTATCGGTTTTAAAAATGAGTAGTGTAGGAGGGAGAAGCTGAATGGTTGCGATGGATATAATAAGTGTATCGATAATCTATGTCGCGGCTTTTGCAATCTTACTCATCGGATACCTTGCAGCGGTTTCAAGTAAAGATGTAATCCGGCTTCTTATATCGCTGGAGATGATGTTCGGTGCGATCTTTATGGCCTTGATCCCGCTATTCTCTGTTGCTCACCTTACTAATACCGCATTTGGTATCGCACTCGTCACGATCTTCGCGAGCAGCGGCGAACTGTTGATCTTAATTTGCGCGATTACCATGCTTGACCTGCAGAAGAGGGACATTCACACCAGCTCTATCACCATAGGGGGTGATGAGCTATGAGTATGATAATCTATTTCTTGCTCCTACCCCTGATTGTAACATTTATAGTCCTCTTCCTGAGACCAAAAGCAGCCACTTATTTGGCGGCCTTCTCCTTTATCATCCCCTTCTTCTATATTTTACACCGCCTTTTAGCGGGTATTTCCGAAGAATTCCACATTATGTATTTCTCCGCGCCCGTGGGTGAGATTTATATGTTTTCTGATGCGGTGTCGAATGCATTTGGGCTTGCTATTTGTGCTGTTTCTGCAATGGCTGCGTTCTTCTCTTTACCTTACATGCAAAGCAGATTAGAAGAGATGAAACTCGATATGGACCGGGAATACCGTAAATATGCATTCTTATATTGCCTTTTTGCAACTTCTATGCTGTGGCTCGTTTATAGTGGGAATCTCGTATTTGTGTACACTTTTTCCTGGAGATTGCTATTATCTCCGCATTCCTCCTTATCTTCTTATATGGTTATGATAAGAGGAGATGGACCAGTATTCTATTTTTTATATGGATGCTAATCCCGGGAGTCCTTGCACTGTTTAGTTTCCTTCTAATAGGTTCCACCAATGGCACCCTTGCGCTTAGTGGATTGAAAGAGGTGAGCATGTTTGCCTGGGCAATTCTGTTTATCGGCATGATAGTAAAAATTCCTGCGATCGGTCTCCACTCCTGGCTGCCATGGACTTACGAACAGAGTCCAACTCCTCCTTTAGGACTTTTGATTATGTCTGATGGTCTTGCGGGTTACATCTTGCTACGGATATACCTCGTGGACCCGAGCTTTATTGAGGCTTACAGGATTCCTATACTCGCGTATGCGCTATTTTCGGCAATTTATGCTGGCTTCTCCGTATTCCGGCAAACCAACTACAAGCGACTTTTGGGGTATTCTTCAATATCGCAGATGAATTATATGCTGGTTGCGCTCTGCTTAGGCTCTTATGGTATCATGGGGCTTGTCATACAATTCTTGTCGCATTCTTTCGGGAAATCCATCCTCTTAATGACCGCCGGGGGTGTTATAGCATTATATGGTATGAAAGATCTCAAAGATATGGGCGGATTGCATGATCACATGCCAGAGATTTCGAATGCAGCGGTAATAGGATGGATGAATCTCGGTGGGATATTGACCATAGGGATGCTCGGCGAGTTTTTCATCTTAAGGGGTGTTGTGGACACGTTCCTCAGACCTGACTCTCCCTCTTTCCTTGGCTGGACAGGGAGTTTACCAATTATTCTGGCTGTGATATTCATGTTCCTCCTTTCCGTCTGGTATGGCTTTTATATGCTACGGAGAATCTTTTATGGCAGACCGAGAAGTTTAAAGAGTGAGAAGAAGCACGTGAGCGGATACCTCTACATTCCGCTGTTCATAATCGGTTTGCTTTCTGTTATATTCCTATTTCCACCCGTAGCCCCTGCCTTGGCTAAAGGAGTCGGGATAATTATAGGAGGTGTTATACCATGAATGAGTGGATACTTTTTCTCATACTGTTCTTAGCTCCGGTCCTCAGCAGTGTGCCAATTGTTTTGGCGTATAAGAGTAAGGAATGGACGGATAAATTACCGCCCCTCTCAGTATTCGGGATTTTCCTCTCTGTGATTGTAAGCCTTTATATATTCTTTTCTTTCCCGGATAAAGCGTTCTCTTACCCGTGGATACCTGAACTTGGGATTGATTTTGTAATTATCACGGATTATTTGAGCAAGTACATGGGAGTTATAACCACGCTAATAGCGTTTTTCATCGCTATTTATGGCTTGGACTACATGAAAGGAGATTATAGACTGCCGTGGTACTGGTTCTTCTTCAATCTCTTCACCGCTTCAATGCTTCTGGTTGTTTACAGCGATAACCTATTCTTGTTATTCGTAGGCTGGGAAGGTTTAGGCGTTGCTTCATGGGGACTGATCGGGCACTGGCATCGCGATGATGATAATCTCACTTATGTGGGCACGGTGGACAGGAAGGTAGGACCCCTTGACTTCTTCTGGCCTCCAAGCGCGGGAGGCTGGCGTGCAATATCAACCATAAGGTTCGGTGACGTACCGATGTTCCTTGCGATTGCTGCGATATGGTTCTTCGCCGGTACCCTGAACATCTCACAAATCGAATGGGGGGACCTTTTTGTACAGGTAGGCTTTGCCGGCACAGTAATTATTCTGCTCCTTTTCCTCATTGGATTGTTCACTAAATCCGCACAGGTTCCGTTCAGCGAGTGGCTTATGACCGCGATGACGGGTCCTACGACCGTTAGTGCATTACTTCACAGTGCAACAATGGTTGCCGCCGGCGCTTATGTTTTCATGCGAATCACCTGGTATATAGAACCCTGGTCTTTGCAGGGTGTACCGGGACTGGAAACTGCGTATACAATTGCACTGTTCATCGGGTTGATATCGGGCTTGTATGGTGCTCTTGTAGCTCTGGGGATGCTTGAAAGGAAGGTTTTGCTCGCTGCAACAACTATGTCAAGTCTTGGTCTGATGTTTGGTGTCACTGCAGCTTCTTATTGGATCCATGCAGAAGTAAACGGGATGAATTTAGCAGTTCTTGTTGGTTTCTGGTATTTAGCTATTCACGCATTTGCAAAAGCGAGTTTATTCCTTGTTAGTGGTCATTTGATTCACGCAACTCATTCCCGATTCTCGGTTGGCGATATCGAGTTTGGCAAAAAGATGAAGGTAGGTTTTGCTACTACTATCATTGCAACGACTTTCTTAGTTGGAATACCGCCACTTACCGCCTATTGGGTGAAATCTGCTATGGATTATGTGATGGAACACCTGGCGATTGAATACAGCATCGTGCCCTTAATACTTCTGTTAGCAACTTCCATTATCTATTCCGCTGTCCTTGCAAGATTCATGAGCACCAACTTCATAAAGGGTGAGAAGCCGCATGAAGTACACTTAGAAGGTGGAGGATTGATGAAAGCGGGATACGTGATGATGGTCTCAATGCTTTTCGTCATATTTGGTCTTATATTCACGAGGAGTGAGCTTAAGGAATTTGTACACGCAGGATTTGAACCACTTTCGATCGCAGTGGGTATTGCAGCTTTAGCCTCTTTCGGAATTGCACTATATAAACCGAGGATGCCTTCTATGCAGAAGTTCAGCACTTTCCTCAGCGACCGGATGTATTTCCCATACCTGAATGATTACATCTGCCCTAAGATCGGTTTCTTCTTCTCTCGCATCTGCGACAGCTATGTAAACCGGGGGTTAGATGGTTTCTACAATACGCGGGTGGTACCGGGTTTATTCGGACTGGTTTCAGAAAGTATCCGATCTATCCAGACTGGAGAGCTTAGTAAGTACGTCAGAATTGTTCTCGGTGTTGTATTGATTGTTCTTATATTAGTATCGATAGGAGGGGTGTGGCTATGATGGGATTGTCAATGCCAATGATGATGATGTTTGGAGCTTTAGTAATCTTGACGCTCTGCTCAGTATTTTCCGTTAAATACCGCGATTTGGGGTTCTTTGGAGCGTTAGTTGCAATCATACTTGGATTTTCAGCCGTTACGCTCAAAAATCCCGAGCTTATCTATTATACTGTATTTGTCCTGGCGATAAGTATCATCAACTTGCTTTCGCTTAAGAGGATCAAGAGTGTGATTCAAGGCGTAGACTATGGCTTGGTGGGATTAATGGCACTTGCAACCCTGTACATCTTCTCTACTCAAGACCTCGCGATGATTTTAGCAGCTTTTGTCCTCGTTTCCGTGCCGACCTATATTTTAGTTATGATAAGGGAAGGAGGAGCAAATGTAGAGGTGGGTATAAAATATATCACCTTTATGGTTCTGGCCACCGTTCTGTTTTTAATCGGTGCTATTATTTTGGTTTACACAAAAAATGCGTTTAGCGGTATTCTCTATATATTTGGTTATGTGATGCTTGTATTAGGGTTAAGTATTGAAGTGGGCATTGCACCATTACACGAATGGGTTCCGGATGTCTTCACCAGCGCGGATCCTATTCCGATGTCCATCATCGCTTCGCTTGCAAAGATTGTTCCTTTTGTTATCGCATTGCAAATACTAATGAGCACTGCTAACTCGTTAACCGTTTCAATAACCCTCTTTACCGCGGTACTCGCCGCGATATCCATGTTCACGGGGAATATAGGAGCATTGACGTCAAAAGAGCCCGCACGGGTTCTCGGTTATTCCACCGTTGCTAACATGGGGTATGTGTTAGCGTGCATTGTAGTGGTTATTAAACCCGAATTCTTCTATTTCGCGTTGACCGGAGTTTTGCTCATGCTGTTTTCAAATGCAGCGGGTAAGATAGGTTTTTTCAATGCGATAAAGAACAAGGGTGCTTATTCACCCCTGATGTACATGCTTGCTTTCTCGTTTATCGGCATTCCTCCACTCATGGGATTCTGGGGGAAGTTTTTCATTCTCTTCGCGCTGATCAAGGCTGAGTATGTCTGGCTTGCTGCCCTTATTGTCATAAACTCGGCAATATCTGTTCCGTATTACACGAGACTTGCAAGAGAACTCGGCGAGGGTTGGAAGGCGAATCTCACCAACTACATCTGCATCGCAGCCGTGATTATAATCTCAATTACTATCCTACCTGATTGGTTCTTTAAAGGCGTGGAGGTCATTGCTCAAACGATAAGTATTGCAATATAACATAATAGAGGAGAAAACCAAAAATGATAGAAAATGTTTTGTTAATCGTGGTCCTGATCCTTATTTGCGTACTGGTAGATGGAGCTCTGCTCTTGCTCATAAGAATAGTACCAAGGTATAACCTAACGGAGATAAAAACGATGCGATGGGAAGCCGGGAACCCGGCGATGAAATACCCGAAATATACGCTGCCCATGAAGTATACCGGGTATATGTTCCTGTTTATGGCTGTAGAACCAATTATAGTCCTTCTGCTCCTGTTCTCAGCACACCCAAGTTTAAGCTTTACGATGCTCTTACTGCTTTCGCTCTTACTACTCATACCTGCAATATACGTGGGCTATAAGATGTCGCTTGAAATGGCGGAGTCCAAAAGCTAAGAGAAAAAATAAAAAAGTTGAATGAATAAATATATAGAGATAAAGAGGTGAAGTGAAGACAAAAATGGAAAATCCGAACGAGCATATAGACTTCCTTGAGTCAGGACCCCTTGCACCATTAAAGAAATGGTCGGCGAAGTGGAGCTTATGGCCTTGCCATTTCATCACCTCTTGCTGTGGCGTTGAGCTCGCCCATGCGTTTGCATGTGGCTACGATGGGGAGAGGTTGGGCACGTTGAACCTTGGCATTGCACGGCAGTCGAACTTTATCATCATAGAGGGGACGATAACAAGGAAGATGGCGAGGGCGTTGCAATTCGTGTATGGGCAGATGCCCGACCCGAAGTTTGTGAACGTGATAGGGGCATGTGGAGAAAGAGGCGGGATATTCTGGAACAGTTATAATATAACGCATCCTTCAGATATCGTCCCGGTAGATTTCTTTATCCCTGGCTGTCCTGTAACGCCCGAGAGCCTTTTACGGGGTGTGAGGGCGCTTCAAGACAAGATAATGGGTGTGGACAAAAAGACGATAGAATTTAAGGTGGTGGAGTTGCCGTTCGAAGAGAAGCTGGAAGAACGGATGGTGCCCACTTCACCAAAGATCTATGCGCCAACACCGGAAATTAAGGTTGATGTTAAAAGAGTGGTGGACTGGGACTTCGGGAAAGAGTTGGAGCACACGCTCAGAAAAGAACTTAAAGGTCTTTTTGAATCCATAACGATTACCGACAAGGACCGTATTGCTATCAGAACAACACCGGAGAACTTGATGGAGGTTGCACGGAAGCTCAAGGACCAGATGAGCTTTGACCATGTAAAGAGCGTGAACGTAATTCAGGTACCACATGAGCGGAAGTTTATCGTGGAGTATGCAACTTCGAGTTACAGCATTGAAGAGCTGATGACGGTCCTTGTAACTATTTACACCGAGATAGGGATAAAGAACCCGAAAATCACAAGCCTTACTTCTGTTTGGGAAAGCGCGAATTATTCTGAGCGGGAATTACATGAGTTCTTTGGCGTTTGGTTCGAGGGAAACGACTGGATGGGCAAGAAGTTCTTGCTTGCTCCTGATACGCCGGATCTCCCGTTGCGGAAAGAATACAAAATTCCTGAGGAACGGTACGTATTTGAGAAGGATGTAGAGCCAGAGTTTATGGTTCCCATTGAGCCGCCAAAGGACCTGTACACCCCTATTTGGGAAGAATTCGTCGAAACCGCCCCTGCGAGTGACGAGATTGTAGTCCCTATCGGGCCACATCATCCAGGAAGTGGGCATCTCCGAGTGACGTTCAGGATAAAGGGTGACAGGATCATGGATGCCATTCCCGAGCCGGGATTTGTACACCGGTCAATGGAGAAGCTCGCGGAGAACAAGCTTTATATCCAGAATGTCCCGTTATTCGAGCGTTTGGCGATCAACGACCCGGCAAACATGAATTTAGCGTACGTCAGGACGGTAGAGAACGCGCTTGACGTTGAAGTTCCAGAAAGAGCAAAGTACTTACGGACGATCCTGGCTGAGCTATCGCGGATAGAAGCATTTTACTACGACGCAGGAATATTCTCACTGTTCTTCGGGCATACAACCGGATTTATGTACTGCATGGCAATCAGGGAGATGATAATCGAGCCGTTGGTGCATATTTCTGGGTCGAGAAGCGGGCCTTCCTTTATTGTTCCCGGTGGGTTACGAAGGGACATCTCGGACGACGTGCTTGGAATGATTGATAACATCACGTTTGCAATACACAAAAGGGCGAAGAAGTTTGAGAGCATCTTTGTGAATAATCCGGTGACGGTAGCACGAGCCAAAGGCGTGGGCGTGCTGACGAAGGAGGATGCAATACGGTGTGGCATGGTGGGGCCGTTCCTGAGGGCGTCGGGAGTGAATTACGACATCCGGAAGGTAGCGCCGTATGATGCTTATGATAAGGTTGATTTTGAGGTCACGACGGGTGATGACGGTGACTGTCTGGGTCGGTTCCTGGGCAGGCTGGAGGAGATAAGGGAGAGCGTGAAGATAGTGAAGCAGGGAGTGGATGCCGTGAGAGAGATAAAAGGCCCGATTCTGAGCGAAGACATCCTGGGAGAATACAAGGAGGCGTCGAGCGACATAAAAGGCAGTTTCTTCAGGGTGTTTGGCAACCTGGTTCTGCCAAAGGGTGAATGGACGACCGTAACCGAAGCAGCCCGAGGCACGACGTTATTTACGATTAACAGCGATGGCGAGTCAAATGTTCCGTACCGTGTGCGGGTAATAAGCCCCTGCTGGATGAACCTGAAAGGATTCATGGAAGCGGCAAAAGGTGAACGGTATGCGGACTTCTGGGCAGTCTATGGTAGTTTTGGATACTTCCCACCGGAGGCTGATAGATAATAGGAGAGATGATGAAAGATGATTGACATAAGCGGCCTGATAAGCACGATAATGAACAACCCGGTGAATATCCCCTTACTGTACGTAATCTACGAGTTCTTGCTTAAAATACCCGTATTAGGAGGTATAGTTGCTTTCTTGTTGGACTTTACCATACTTGGCATGCCGGTCGTAAAGTATATCATTGGATTTGTACTGTGGAAACCGTTTTTTACATTGATCATTATACCGGGATTCGCTACGCTGGGCACTATGCTACTCGTTTTACCCTGGCTTGAACGGAAACTCGTGGGTCGGATGCAGTGGCGGGTAGGCCCGCGTGAGATTGAGCCGTACACGAGAGGGAGCATCCAGTTGCTCGCAGATACATTCAGATTCCTATTTCAGGAAGTGATCATACATAAAGATGCACATAAACATTATTTCTTGCAGTTCCCGTTCCTTTATTTCATCCCAGTCTTGCTTCCGCTCCTTTTTATTAATGCTGGGGCCGCCGGTCATCCTCTCGTCCCCATACAGACCGACTACGCATTGCAAATAATGATTGGGTTGGTAAGTTTGATGCCCGTTTTTATCATCGGTGTCGCATGGGCAGCGAACAACCGGTTCTCTTTTATCGGTGCTGTTCGAGAGGCGTTCATGTATTTCGCCTACGAGATCCCGTTTATTATTGCTGTCCTCGCAATGATCGTCCTGTACGGGACGTCCAACACCGCAGAAGTAATAAGTGGCGTTAATCAAAGCACGTGGTTGCATTGGGGGATAATCCTCAATCCCTTTGCTGCTCTCACCTTCTTCATTGTAACAGCGATGGCTACCTCACGGTTGCCTTTTGACATTCCGGAAGCAGACCAGGAAGTAGCCTTTGGACCGTTTGTTGAGTATACTGGAATTGTATTCGGACTTGCTTATATAATGGCGTATGAGAAGGCGTATGTTCTCGCTGCGATCATGACGATGCTATTCTTCGGAGGCGGAAGCGGTCCCGTCATCCCCTATTTGGGCGAATTATCCTACGGTATCTGGTTCGTGGTAAAAACGCTGATAATTCTGCTGGTACTGGTCAACCTTCGTGGCGTGTATCCGCGGTATAGGATTGACCAAGCGTTGAGTATTGGATGGGGCGCAATGCTTACCTTAGCATTATTCGCACTGGTATGGTCAGTCGTAATAGGAGTGATAATATGAAGAAAGTTGGAACACCGGAATACGACCTGTCGGACAAGTTAAAGTATCACATATCTGCTCTGTCAACAGCAGCAAAGGAAATGGCACTGCCATTGAACATAACGACACATTACCCACGGGAACGGAAGAGGCAGCCTGACTGTTTCAGAGGATATATGCTCTTCGACCCTGAGCGGTGTATAAGTTGTTTTCAATGCTCTTTTGTATGTCCAGCGAATGCGATTTGGATGAAGGACGCTCCAAGTGGGCGGTATTATCCCACCGTAGATTATGGTAAATGCATCTTCTGCCATTTCTGTATTGATTCGTGTCCTGGTGGCGCTTTAAGGACAACAAAGATCCACGACGTGGCATATAAGACTATGGACGAGATGTTCACGTCTACCGAGGAGATGATTGAACCGCCGGAGATAATTCGAGAGGATGAGGGAGTTGTGGACTATGTCATTGACAAAGAAGACCTCTCGTTGAAACGTACAAAGGAAAAAGACGAGCTTATTGTTGACATTGAACCATCGCAAGGGGTTCCAATGGTTAGTGTGTGCGTGGATAGAGGGAGCTGTCTTGCGTGCAAGGTTTGCGATATGATATGCGAAAGTGGAGCGGTTTCTTCGGTTGTAGAAGAGGCGACGATGACCGTGAAGATGGCAATAGACGCTGAGAAATGCACCGGGTGCGGCTTATGTGTCAAGGAATGCTCAATGCAAATTTTAAGGCTTGTTAGGAAGTGATGAGTGAAGATGGCAACTGTAACCGAAGCGGGGAAAGGTGAAGCTGAATGGGAAGTGAAGATCCCGGAGAAGAAGTTGAAGGATAGACTGTTCTATGAGAATCTCAAGGCGATGGTTATTGATACGCAGATGTGCAGCCGGTGTTTGACCTGCGTCTCTATCTGCCCGAGTGAGTTGATAGTAAACGAAGAGGATATAGTAGATTTCCCGAATTATGAGGAGAAATGCCTTGACTGTGGCGCCTGTGTACGGGTGTGCCCACGATATGATTACAAGCCCAAGAGCGGTTTGGGCGATTACATAGAGTTCACCGCAGGTAAGTCGAAGCGATTTAAAGGCCAGGACGGAGCAATGGGAACTGAATTCATCTTTTCCGCGATCGACATGGGCCTTATAGACCGCGGCTTATTCGTTGACCGTGATGAGCAGTGGAGAACGAGTGTGTTCCACGTTCGTGGAAAGGAGCAGCTTGAAAAGCTTCCGTTAGGCGGTACAAAATACGTCTTTGCGGATATACTCCCGGAATTGAAGAAGGCGGTGATGTTCAGCAAGGTGGGCGTGGGCGTGGTTGGCACGCCCTGTATGGTCTCTGGAGTAAGGAAACTGCAGGAGGAGTACCCCGTTTTCCGGGAGAAGGTGAAGCTCGTGGTGGGCTTGTTCTGCACGGAGAACTTCCATTACAATGAAGTCTCGAAATACCTGATAGAGAAGGGTGTTGACTTCTCAAAGCTTATTAAGACGGACATCATGAAGGGTAAGTTCGTCGCTACGATGACCGATG
The DNA here is from genome assembly GCA_016649585.1 of Methanosarcinales archaeon. Lineage (GTDB taxonomy): Archaea > Halobacteriota > Syntropharchaeia > Alkanophagales > Methanospirareceae > JACGMN01. The sequence goes on along the minus strand of JAENXH010000029.1, from coordinate 574 downwards.
AGGAAGTGAAATTCAAGGTAAGTCAACTTACGAGTATACTTCCCAGTGGGTGCAATGTGTGCACAGACTTTACCGCGGTGGAAAGCGATGTGAGTGTCGGAAGTGTTGGTAGTGTAGCGGGCTTTTCAACGACCGTGGTGAGGACAGAGGTGGCGAAGGAGATCTGGGATTATATCAAGAAGATGGGTAATGCGGAGGTTGGTGAGGGTAAGGTGGAAGAGCTGGACTTCCTTATCAACCACAAGAAGGAGCGGGAAAAGAATATTAAACAGTAATCTGCTCCTCAAGATCGCACACTTTTCCGATATACGTCCCGTCCAGCAGGTAAACTTCCATAGATTCTACGCGGAGCAGTTTCGAAGCTACAGGCCCCAGCAACTCTCTTTTCGCAGTGTTAAACGCAATGCCACCACAGAGCTCGTTAAATGCCGGCATGATTATTACCCTCGGAGCGGTTCGTTTATTCAGCTTAAGCTCCGGATACTGCTTCATTACCGCTTCGTAATCGCATTGCACACGGATCCATACAGGTTTCATGCTCCTGTAACGCGAGCTTGAACTGACCAGTCGTATC
>JAENXH010000028.1 GCA_016649585.1 Methanosarcinales archaeon | reverse complement strand
AAGAATAAGTTCATGCCTGGCGTAGAAGTGAAGGACATAAAGATAGGAACAGAGGTATTAACCGGAGAAGGAGGAGATAAGGCGAACGTTTCGTCGATGGAAATAACAATGGTTACGAAAGCAAAGGAGTAGGTAAAAAGGGGTATGGGAAGTTATCAAATCTAAGACTAAGAGATCTCTCTTATCTTAGTTTTCATCCTCTTTTTTTTATTTTTTACGTTTTAGGATAATTTACTTATACGTGGTAGTTCTTACATCCTCTTATATGCGATGCTCACAAGAAGACATATCATTTCGACACGTGATTTCACGAAGGAAGAGATAGATTACATATTAAGCAGAGCAGAGGAGTTAGAGATATACGCACAGGGTTTGGGAAAAGGAGCAGGGAGAAAGAGCGATTTATTAGAAGGGAAAATACTCGCTAATCTCTTCTATGAGCCCAGCACACGGACAAGGCTATCCTTTGAAGTGGCAATGAAACGGTTAGGCGGGGATGTCATAAACGTATCATCGCCCGATACGAGTTCCGCAGCTAAAGGTGAAAATTTGGTAGATACCATACGGGTTGTCTCTAAATATTGCGACATAATAGCGCTCAGGCATCCAAAGGAAGGCGCATCAAGAATGGCTGCTTCGTTCTCGTCAGTCCCGGTAATAAATGCAGGTGACGGTGCGGGGCAACATCCTACGCAGACGTTGCTTGATTTATACACCCTTAAAAAGGCGAACTTGCTTGACAAACTCAAGATCGCGTTGATAGGTGACCTGAAATATGGGCGGACGGCACATTCACTGGCGTATGCTTTGTCGTTATATGGTGCAAAGCTGTTTTTTGTCTCGCCAGAGGCTTTAAAGATGCCAGAAGAGATAAAAATGGACTTGAAAGAAGCGGGAGCGGATATTTTTGAATCCATTGATATAAAAGAGGTTATAAAGGACGTAAACGTGTTATACCTAACGAGAATACAACGAGAGAGGTTTCCTGACCCTGCAGAGTATAATAAAGTTGCGGGGACTTATCGCATAACCACCGACCTGATAAAGGAGAATGCAGAGGTGGTAATTTTGCATCCACTCCCAAAGATTGACGAGATAGATGCAGAAGTAGACCAAACAAAAAATGCACAGTATTTCATTCAGGCGTTCTACGGTATTCCAGTGAGAATGGCAGTTCTTTCTATATTATTGGAACGTTAAAAATAGAAAGTGAAGGCAAGAAAGTGGAAGAAAAAGAAAGGATGGTACTGATAGATATGCAAGAGGAGATAGAAAGCGTTATAGACGCGGTAAGGAACCATCATGAACTGTATACAAACGCATTGCCGTTGATAGCGAGTGAGAACATTACCAGTAACCCTGTAAGGATGCTTCTCGCTTCCGATTTGTCGCACCGATATGCGGAAGGGGACGTTGGAAACAGGTTTTACCAGGGATGCAAATACATAGATGAGATAGAAGAAAAGGCAATACGGTATGCAAAAGAACTTTTTGATGCTGAGCATGTAAACGTGAAGCCGGTTTCAGGTGTAAATGCGAATATTGCTGCTCTCTTTGCTCTTACTTCGCCACGGGACAGAATGATGGCACTGTCCGTACCTAACGGAGGACATATAAGTCATTCAAAGTATTCTATCCCGGCTATGCGAGATTTAGTCTTAGAAACGTTCCCGTTTGATGTAAAAGAGATGAATATAGATACTGCGAAGATGCTGAAGGAGATAAAGCTAAAAAAGCCTTCGCTCTTACTGTTTGGATGCAGTCTTTTCCTATTCCCTCATCCTGTTTCGGAGGCAAGGGCAGCGGCGGATGAGGTTGGGGCAAAGATAGTCTATGACGCTTCTCATGTATTAGGGCTTATAGCGGGCAATCGATTTCAGGATCCGTTACGTGAAGGAGCAGATGTTATCACGAGCAGCACGCATAAAACCTTCCCGGGTCCTCAGGGTGCGATAATACTATGTAAGGAGGAGATAAAGGAGAAAATAGAGCGGGCAGTATTTCCCGGTACGGTGAGCAACCATCATCTGCATCATGTTGCGGGCTTAGCAGTCACTTTAGCTGAGATGTTGGAGTTCGGTAAAGCATACGCCGCTCAGACAATAACAAATGCAAAAGTATTAGCACAGTGTTTATATGAGGTGGGTTTTGATGTTTTATGCGAGCATAAAGGATTTACCGAGTCACATCAAATTGCAATTGACGTTCTCAAGTACGGTGGTGGCGCTGCAGTTGCCCAAAAATTGGAGCGTGCAAATATCATTATAAATAAGAACCTGCTGCCTTCCGATAAAGACCCGGATAAGCCAACAGGGATCAGGTTTGGTGTGCAGGAGCTAACGAGGATAGGGATGAAGGACTCTGAGATGAGGGAAATCGCATCGCTTATAACGCGGGCTGTAAGAGCGAAAGCGGAGGTAAATAGGGTAAAGGAGGAGGTTAAAGAGTTAAGAAAAGGGTTTCAGGAGGTAAAGTATTGCTTCGACGGAAAGGATGCGTACAAATTTCTGGAGCTAAAATTAAGTGAGTATTTATAAAGGTAAGGTGAATGATATAATTAAGGATGCTTGAGGAGTTAGAAGAACGGAGAACGGAAATAATAAAGAAGGCGGAGGAGTATAAGGTACGAAGGACTGAGTTGAATTCCGAAGCAAGTAAGTGGTCAGAGTTACGAGACGAGTTGAACGGCCGAATAAAAGAAGCGGTAGAGAAGGCAAAGGGGTTTAAACAGCAACGAGAGGAATATGAAAAGCTGATAGCGAGTAAGAAGACGAAGCGTGGCGAATTGAACAGAAAGGCGTCTTCATACTACGTCATGGTAGAGAAGCAGCGTAAACGTAATGACCTGCAGAGCATACAAGCTTTTGAGGGGCTTAGAGAGCGAATAGCTGAGTTAGAGCTGAGGCAGCAGGTAGAGGTGCTGAGCAAGGATAAGGAGAAGAAATTGGTGGCGAGGATAACGGAGCTGAGACGAGAGTTCGATCGAATGGAGAAGGAACTGGAGAAGGACAAGAAGTTGACAGAATTACTGAAGAATGCGCAGAAGTACAGGGTAGAATCGGATAAATACCACGAAGAGGTGATAAACCTCGTAAAAGTGTCTCACGAATGCCATGATAAGATGGTGGATTCCTTCAAAGAAGCGGATAGGATAAGAGAGAAGGCTGATGAGGCACACCGGCTTTTCTTGGAGGTACAGCAGGAAGCGGATGAAGCTCACAAGCGTCATATCCGGCATCTCCGCGACACAAAGGACTTCGACCGTGTAATAGGTGGGCTGAGGCGGAAGATAAGAGAAGATTGGGGATTCCGGGAGAGGATGGAAGCGAGGAAGAAGGCAAAAGGTATTTATGAGAAGTTTAGAGAAGGAGAGAAGATAAGCACGGAAGATTTGCTACTGTTTCAAAGGTCTGAGATGGGTCTCAAATAATGCTTTTTTAGAAAAAAGTTTTACCAAAATTGCTTTGCGGCTTCGCTGGAAAACAGGTTTTTCTTTTAGCACAGGTTTTCTTTTTTTGTAAAAAAAGAAAAAGTGTGAGGTGATTGAAATCATAGATATACACTGTCATTTGACCTTTAAGGAATACGACACTGATCGGGAGCAGGTAATAGCAGATGCGAAGCAGGTGTTGAACGGCGTGGTGATAAGCGGCGTGGAGCCTGAAGACGCAAAAAAGACGTTAGAGCTTGCAGCAATGCACGAAGATTTCATTTTCGTTACTCTCGGACTGCATCCAATACACGTATCGGGGAAAACGGATCAGGAGATAGAGCACTATGCGGAATTTATCAGTGAGAACAAGCGAAAGATCGTGGGTATCGGCGAGATAGGGCTTGATTATCATTGGGTAAGGGACCCACTGAAGTTGAAGAGGACGCAAGAAGTATTTGTGGAATTTCTCGGGTTGGCGAAGGAGTTTGATTTACCGGTTGTGCTCCACCTGCGTGGCACGGGTAGCGAGGCGATAGAAGAAGGTTTGAAGATTATTTCGGATGAGGACATAAAGAAAGCGGTTTTTCATTGTTTCACCGGAAAACCAGGAGTTGCAGAGACAATATGCGAGGAGGGCTATTACATATCACTGCCGACGTCAATCATGAGAAGCAAGAGCATGAAGAAGGTGGCGAAGCGAATACCGCTTTCACATTTACTCACTGAGACCGATGCCCCGTATCTTTCACCTGACGAAAATGAGAGAAATGTTCCGCAGAATGTAAAAGCGGTGTACGAGGAGATAGCGAGGCAGAAAAAGAGTGACGTAAAGACGGTAGAGGGAGAAATAGAGCAAAATTTTGAGCGGTTGTTCGGGGTTGAGTTGAAGTGAACCACAGATTACACTGATTTTCACGAGAATTTCGCACTTTTCATTACCTGACGACAGTGCCCCAGCCGGGAATCGAACCCGGATCTTGGGCTCCGCAAGCCCAAGGGATATCCATTACCACACTGGGGCAAAACAAAACTTTTCTTTTCAATCAAAAAAGGGAAGTTTATAGTTCTTACTTTAAAACATAGAGGATTTGAATAATATGAAGGGAATACTATTTGAGCTGGAACGAAAAGAGAAATACAAAATTATCTATCATTGGTGGATGCTTACAAGGATGCTTACAATTATCATTTGAACGCAGCAATCTTGACGAGAAACAAAAAGAGAGAATACAGATAATACGTGAAAGAAACGAGGAAGTCCAGAAACTGGTGCGGGATGCACTGGCTGGGAAGTATTTAGAGGAGGGTAAAGAAGGAGGAGGCGAGGGATAAAAATGGAATATACTATCTTGCTTGTGGATGACGAGGAAGCTTTTCACAAACTACTACCCACTTTTTTAGAGCGGGTTAGGGGGCACACGTTCACCGTGCACTCTGCCAAGAATGGCGCGGCGGGAGTTGAAATGTACAGCAAACTGGTACGCGACGGTCAGAAACCAGATCTCGTGATAATGGACCTCAAAATGCCTGTGATGGACGGTGCTGAGGCAACCAGAAGGATAATTGAAAACAATCCAAAAGCGAACATTTACCTGTTCACCGCCTATGCTGGAACAGAGACAGAAAGCGAGGCACTCAAAGCGGGTGCGAAGGGGACAATAGGCAAATACGCAGACTGGAGCTGGACAGTGGAAACTATTGTTAATACTCTGAACACTTTTGGCAAAGACCTGAAGTCGCACGAGTTGTAGCCTTTTAAAAATCGAAATTTGAGCAATTACCCTTCAATAACTGCCACACAGACTTCTCTCCGGCGAGGCCCGTCGCATTCAACGAACATGATACTCTGCCAGGTTCCAAGCGCTAACGCACAGTTCTCTATCGGTATAGTTACACTCGATCCGAGCACAACGGCCCTGAGATGCGAATGCGCGTTGTTATCTATTCGATCATGCAGATAGCCTTTACCTTTTGGGATTAACTCGTTCAGAAGCTTTAAGATATCGTTTTTCAGCCCGGCTTCGTTCTCATTTATGATGGTCCCCGCAGTCGTATGCTTTGTAAATACCACGCAGACACCGGAATCAACGCGTTTACTGCTGATGATTCCTTTCACCTCGCGTGTGATATCAATAAGCTCGGTGCTTTCCTTAGTCCTTATTTCTACTCTTTCCATGCTAACTATACAATCTTTAATTTAATATCGTATCCATTAAAAACTTAGTATGGACGAAGTAGGTGTATGGCGGAAAAAAAAGTTTTATCAACAAATAGTTGTATCTTTTGTCAAGCTTTCTTTTCAAAAGAAAGGTTGTGAGGTGTGAAAATTGCATGCAATTGCTGTTCATCCATTCTGATTATATAGAATACGAAGCGAAGTCTAAAACGAGAGTTGCAGAGGAGATAGAGCCTGCGAGGAGGAAGGAGCGGATAGAAGAGGCGCTGGTTGCTTTTATCGCGGTGGAAAGCGAAGACGAGAAAAACGTACGATACATAGTAGAGAAGGCTGTGGAAGAAGCAAATTCTATTTTTGAGCAGGTGAATGCGGAGAGAATTGTTTTGTATCCGTATGCGCATTTAAGCTCAGAGCTGGCTTCGCCGGAGACGAGCGTCGAGATATTGCGAGGGTTGGAAGCAGATTTGCTTTCACGCGGTGTGGAAGTAACGAGAGCTCCCTTTGGCTGGTATAAATCGTTTACACTGAGATGCAAAGGGCATCCGTTATCAGAGCTGTCAAGAAAAATAACGGTTCTCGAAGGTGCGGAAGCGAAAGAAACCGTGATGGAAAAGCAATCAAAGGCGTTAGAAGCGGAAGAGAAAGCGGTATCTCATTTCTTCTTTACGGATGAACACGGTAACCTTGTAGGGGCGGATGATTTTGAATTTGAAGAAAAACATGAGAATTTGAAGAAGTTCTTCGTGTATGAGAGTGAGAAGAGGCGAGAAGTGGATAAGATTCCACCGCATGTAGAACTGATGAAACGGTTAGAAATCGCGGATTACGAACCCGCATCCGATCCTGGTAATCTGCGTTTTTATCCAAAGGGTAAGTTGATAAAGTCGCTCTTGGAAGATTATGTCAGGAATTCAGTGGCTGCTTACGGCGCTGTTGAGGTGGAGACGCCGATAATGTATAGTGCAGTGCATCCCTCGCTGAAGGATTACCTCGAACGATTCCCCGCACGACAGTATTCAATGTTAGGGAAAGGGGGGAAGCCTGATTTGTTCTTACGGTTTGCCGCGTGCTTCGGGCAGTTCCTCATGAGCAAGGAGATGAGCATTTCGTATAAAAACTTACCCTTGAAGATTTTCGAGCTCGCGCCGTCTTTCAGAAAGGAGAAGAGAGGTGAACTTGTTGGGCTTCGTCGCTTGAGAAAGTTCACGATGCCGGATATGCATACGCTATGCAGGGATATGGATGAGGCGTTGGTGGAGTTCGAGAAGCAATACGAGTTCTGTATGCGCATTTTAGCGGACATCGGATTTTCACCAAAGAACTACGAAGTTGCGCTACGATTTACAAGAGAGTTCTACGATGACGGTGCGAACAAAGAGCTTATAGAGCGTTTGGTGGGAATAGCAGGAAAGCCCGTGCTGATAGAGATGTGGGATCAGCGCTTTTTCTATTTCGTGCTCAAGTTCGAGTTCAACTTCGTGGACGCGTTAGGTAAGGCTTCGGCGTTGTCCACCGTCCAGATAGACGTTGAGAATGCAGATCGGTATGGCATAACCTACACCGATGCAGATGGGGCGCGAAAAAGCCCAATTATACTCCATTGTTCGCCAAGTGGAGCGATTGAACGATGCATATATGCGTTATTGGAGAAGGCGTATCTGGATATGGAGGAGGGGGTTATGCCCATGCTTCCTTTATGGCTTTCTCCTACCCAGTTGCGATTAATTCCGGTAGCCGAGCGGCATTTGGAGTACCTCGAGGAGATTCTACCTGAACTGAACGGGATAATGCGCGTGGATGTGGACGATCGCGATGAGACCGTATCGAAGAAGATAAGGGATTCAGGACGTGAATGGATCCCTTACGTTGCAGTAGTAGGAGATAAGGAAGTGGAGAAGCAAACGTTGAGTGTTACGATTAGGGCGGAATCGAGCAAGAAGAAGCGGAAGGTAGAGGAAATGAATGTTTCCGCGTTAAAAGAGCGGATTGAAGCAGATTTAAGAGACGAACCGTTCCGATCATTGCCACTCTCTTATAAATTGTCAGAGCGTGCGAAGTTCGTGGGATAATGAGACATCCATACTACCACTCCGATACCCTTCAAGATCAAGCGTAACGTAAGTGAACCCAAACGCCTTCAGTTTCCTTGATACCGCTTTAAGCACGTCAAAATCACAAAAAGCGTCCAGCTCTTCATTAGCAACCTCTATTCTCGCTATTCCGCCACGATGTAATCGAACCCTGAGTCCTTTGAACCCCAAATCCTTCAAGAAATCCTCAGCCGCTTCGATCATCGCTAGTTTCTCCACCGTTAGTCGCTCGCCATATTCCACCCGGGTCGCTAAACACGGCGACGAGGGCTTATCCCAAAACGGTAGCCCGATCTCTTTCGCTATTTGCCGCACCTCATACTTTGTTATGCCCACTTCGACAAGGGGGTGCCACACACCTTCTTCTTCGGCAGCGGCAAGGCCCGGACGGTATTCACCAAAGTCGGAAACGGTAACGCCTTCTGCAATGGTTTTTATGCCCTCCGCAGTCGCAATGCCCTTTAATCGCTTTGCAAATTCTCGCTTGCAATAATAGCATCTGTCATGCGGATTTTTAACAAAATCATCGCTATTCTGCCACGGAAACTGCACGATCGTATGAATGACTCCCGTGTGGGTCACAAAACTCTTAACTTGTTCTAATTCCCTTCGCGGAAACAGTTCGCTGTCCACCGTTACAGCCAGGACGCGCTCTTTGCCCAGCACATCAGAAGCAACCTTCAGCAATAAACCACTATCAACACCACCTGAGAAAGCAACAAGTAACTTCTCTTTTCCGCCTATTTTTCTTCTTAATACTTCAAGTTTCTTTCGCACGGTGAGGTCAGGCATGGTAGATTAAAGCGTATGTTTTTATATAGCATTGTGTAGCAACCTTTTAAAAAGATGAGAAAAATAGTGAATAAGCCGCAGGTGAAGCCGTTTGTGTTTTATGGACTGTTACTTATACCAACCGTTTTTTTGTGCTATGACGAGAACTTTGGGAAGAGTTCAGTCTTCTTCATTGTTCTACTTGCGATGCTCCTGGCAAGCCTAATAGAGATACCAATATACTCGGTGCGAACCAAAAAGATGGAGTATAGCGAGAGAGAAGCACGGGCTATCGGTGAAATTTACGGCGTGCCAATAATAGATGAGATGCAGGCCGATGCTGAAAAGAGATATAAGACCCGCATAACGCTGAATATGGGTGGTTTTGTTATACCGCTGTTCTTCTCTCTCTATCTGCTGCTCTTTTTTAATCCGATGGAAAACTATCCGCTACCGCTGCTGGAAATAACATTGGCTACCTTGCTCATGACGCTCATTTCCTATATGCTTGCGGAGGTGAAAGGCGGTGTAGGCATAATAGTTCCGAACTATGCAGGCCTCTTTGCGATTCCTCTTGGACTGATACTTGCACCGTCAGAACTGCCACTTGAGATAATAGCAGAGGTATTGATATTTGTACCAGCGACCTTTGGCATACTGTTCGGGATGCTGATAATAGTGCTAACACTGCCCAAAGACGAAGTGGGAAGTGCGTTCTTTAATATCGGTGGCATTGGCAGTTTTTATACAGTATACCTTATCTCCTTCCTGGCATTAGTGATAGGAAGTATAGCATAGGGAGGAATGGGCTTAAACGTTTATTACAAAGAATAGAATGGAGGGTGAGTTTGTATGCGCATAACGATACTCGGTGGTGCCGGAGGAATGGGGGGGTGGTTTGCCCGTTTTTTCAAAGAGAACAACTGTGACGTGAGAATAGTAGATATAAGCGATAATACAGAGGCGGTAGCAAAGCAACTGTGCGTACAATTTTCAACGGCGGATATTTTGAAGATGGAACCGGAAGCGCTAAAAGAAGCATTTGTGGATACAGATGTGGTGCTCGTCTCGGTGCCTATAGCTATAACAGGACGTGTGATAGAGCGTGTGGGACCGGCACTGCATGAAGGTTCGCTACTGATGGACGTAACATCGGTGAAAAAAGCGCCGGTGGCGATGATGGAGAGATGTACAAAAGAGGGTGTGGAAATTCTGGGCACGCATCCTTTATTCGGCCCTTCTGCAAAGAGTTTGCATGGTATGCCGGTCATATTCGTGCCGATACGAAAAGGGCCACTCTACGAAAAGATATATGGCATGTTTGAGCGAAACGGAGCGAAAATCGAATTTTTAACGGCTGAGGAGCATGATGAGATAATGGCAGTAATCCAGGGACTGCCGCATTTTATCCTCTTCTCCTACGGCATCACGTTAAAAAATCTTGATTTCGACGTTGAGCGGGCAAGAAGATTCATGGGTCCGATGTACGCGGTGGTCATGGATTTTGTGGGTCGGCTGTTACATCAAGATCCATACCTCTACGCACAGATACAGACGAATTTTGAGATGCACACGATACACGAGTCTTTTTTAGCGGCTGCCACGAGGTTATCTGAGTTGGTATCCGAGGGAAACGTGGATGCAATTATGGGGGAGCTGCAGATGGCGAAACGACATTTCGGGGATACCGCGAGCGCTATGAGAGATTCGGATAGGATAATAGAGGATAAAATAAACCTCTCTTTAAAGAAGAAAGTTTAATCCACACTTTTTCTTTTTTAAAGAGGGTATTCAGAGCCGCTCACGTATTGATCGCCACGGTACAAAGGACAACCGTCAAAATAATCTTTACTGCTATTTTCTGCGGAATGCAGGCGACAATTGTAGTACGCACGCACACAAAATACTTCGTTGGAGCCGAAACTGTCTGCATATACAGAAACCAGTAAAAAACAGGAACATTTAAATACTGTTCTTTCACATATTCCATAATACAGTGAAAGTTCAGAAGATTGTGAAAAAAATAAAAGGCGATGAAAATGGCAGAATCTCCTAAAAATGAATTCATAGAACTTATGACTGAAAACAGCAAAGTTAACGGTCTTGATGAGCTATCCTCAAGGATCTCCGGTATCCTGTTTATAGAGCCAAAAGAAATCGCTTTAGACGAACTGGCAAAAAGAACCGGATATAGTCTATCCGCAGTAAGCACAGCGATGAAATTTATAGGAAGAGCAGGGATAGTTAAAAGATCAAAGAAACCCAAATCGAGAAAACTATATTATTACATGGAGAAGGATATGATTGATATGTGGACACAACTCATGAGGAGAAAACACGAAAATATCATATTGCCCTCAAAACAAAAACTACCAAGAATAATTGAAGAGTATAAACTGGAAAAATCAGAAAACTCGGAAGAGGAGTTAAGGATTGTGGAAAATTATTACAAACAGGTATTATTTTCCGAACAACTCATAAAGGACTCAATTAAGACGCTTGAGCAGTATGAGGTGAATAAATGAAGGAAGAAAGAAAAAAAATCGGAAGTTTTATGACAGCGCTTTTTGCTGTGGTTTTTTTATTGCTCCTTATGGCAGCCACAGCGTCAGCAGCCGAGGGCCCTGCGGTCATGATTACCGATTACATCGTGGAGCCCGAAGTCCTGATGCCCGGCGACACCGGTACGATTACGCTAACCATAAAAAACATGGATACCCAATCGTCCGAGTCGGAGATGATTGTCACGGATCCACTCGGGACCTCGCAGCAAACAACCACAACCACTTCAACGCGAGGTATAAGTGCGGAGATAGAGACGATACGGTTGAGTAGCAGAAGCAAAGACATAGAATGGCTGAAAGAAGGTACGCAACGCACCGAATACTTCAACGTGGGTGCCTTAGGTCCTGGAGAAAGCATAACGATCTCGTTACCGATAAAAGCTGCTGCCTATGCTCGTGACGGCACGTATTTCCCTGAAGTGTACATCGAGGTGGATAATGGCGATAATGTGCGTTATCCTGTCCGTGTGCAAGTGGACAGCAGTGAACTGCAGTTACTTGAGCAGGACATACCCTCAGGGATTTCGATCAGCGAGTCGAAGGAGATAGCGATCGTCGTGGCGAATAACCGACCGAATACCGTTAGCGGTGTGAACGTGTTCGTGAAATCAAGCAATGATGATTTTGAATTCACGCCGGAGGGAATATTCATCGGCAAGTTAGAAGCGTATGAGCAAAAAGAGGTAGAGTTTACGCTTACTCCTCTTTCTGAAGGAGATCATGACCTCTATTTCGAGGCGACGTATAAGAACGGTAATAATGTGCATCACAGCGAGCTTACATCGTCTGTCGAGGTAAAGAGCAGCTCAGATGTGAAACTTATCCTGGTGAATGCGCCTGAATTTGTTCTTAAAGGTGACATGGCGAGGATAGATTTCGACGTCGCTAACGGGATGGCAAAGGATATTAAAGCGGTATCCGTGGTGCCCGCGATAGGAGGGCTCAAAATACTGCCTTCAGAATATTTTATCGGGGACATGGAAGCCGGTGATGTCTTTTCCGCTTCTTTTGATGTTCATACGAGCGATTTGAGCGTAGGCGAAACCACAATACCCTTCAAAGTGCTGTTCAAAGACGTTGACACTGACAAGCAATACGAAACAGAAGGTTACGAGGTGCATGTAGAGGTACGGGAACCGCAGAAGAGTGAATTCCCGAATCAGATGCTATTTGGTGCACTGCTGGTCATTCTTGTCCTTGTCGTTCTGGCTGTCTGGGTGAGGGTAAAGCGAAAGCGAGGGCAACGAGAGAGGGAATAGAGGGCGAAGACTACGTAAGA
>JAENXH010000282.1 GCA_016649585.1 Methanosarcinales archaeon | reverse complement strand
TTAATATTCTTGAACGTAATATACTTGCTAATTCTTTTGTTTAATATAAAAGCATTCTTCTAGTTGTTATTTACTTTCTTAGCATCTTTCAGTAAATTAATCTAACATATACTCTCTATTATCAGATTTAAAGTAATAATTAAAAACTTTCCTAAAATTTTAAGTTTTAAGCTATCATTTTGCGTTTTGCGCTTTTCGTTTTTCGCTGAATACGCAATACAATATACGATATACTAACTAATACTTATTATATTCTCTTTTCTTCACGATATACGATATACTAAATACTTCTTTATACTTATTCTCCACTTACACTCCTAATTCCTGCAAACTTTTTAAAAAATATTTTTATTTTTTAAATTAAAAAAAGGTAACAACTTTTTTTAACTGTTACCCTTTTTTAATTTTCTATCTGTATAAAATTTTTTACTTTCTTATCCACAGGTAGAACAAGAGCCCGATGTGCAGGAGCTGCAAGAACTTGAGCTTGAACTCACCGAGG
>JAENXH010000281.1 GCA_016649585.1 Methanosarcinales archaeon | reverse complement strand
CCTCGGCCAAGGATGCGATCCGAATGTCAAACGAGTGAGGTTGATGGATAGATGGGTTACTTAACCGAACACGCATGGATTATGGTTATATGCTTTATAAACTCACACCAGAAAAAATAAAAATCGGGGCTTTTCCTTTTCTTTCTTTTTGGTTTCGGTTGAGCCCCTCTTCTCCTCTCCGCTCTCACCGCCAATCCCCGTTTCCTCTGTTTCTTTGATTAAACTTTCTTTGTGAAAGAAAGTTTGATTTGACACAAACCTTTTTTAAAGGTTTGATGATTAAACTTTTCTCACAGGTATTCCGTTAATTTTATTCGGATGGATCCAAGAACGACTCTAATTGCTACTCCGGGGTCTTCATCAAGTTCGCTCTCCTTCACATTCTTATCAGACCCGTTGTGGAAATGCTTCGGAAAAGTCTGCAACTCAGGATGGTCCGGTGCATTATCCCAGCGATGTACCAAGCCCCGTTGTGCCCTATGTTCCCAATGATATGAATAGTC
>JAENXH010000280.1 GCA_016649585.1 Methanosarcinales archaeon | reverse complement strand
ATCGAGTATCAAAAATTTATGAACGACCAAAGCGCACTACACGATACGCTATTTTTAATGGTAGGAAATTCTCAATATAGCTTGATGACTTACCTATAACCAATTAAGCATTAAGGTGTTTGATGTGTTTAGGGGCGTTACTGATGAAGTATGAAGAAAGGCAGCAATTTGTAAAAAAACGTGAACGACAGCGCAAAGAGAGAGAGATTCTTACCGACACGAAAGAATACCAAGAATTTATAAACGATCCTACCGAACATAGGGATATCGAGTATGTGGCTGGAGATTTTCAATTCAGATTAATGACTTACCTTTAGCGATGTTTGGATATAGGGGATGGGCTATGACCTATACCATTTTGATATAGGGGATGGGCTATAACCTATACCATTTTAAACAGAAAAATCCTATACCCGTTAAGTAGGTTAACGGGTACTCATTCAATACCCGTTAAGTAGGTTAACGGGAATAGAGACGGAGGAATTTTAAGTGTACGGTTGGGTGTCAAG
>JAENXH010000027.1 GCA_016649585.1 Methanosarcinales archaeon | reverse complement strand
AGTTAGTCTATATGTTTTGGGCGAAGAAGAAAATTCAATCTCGATTGTTAAAGCTTATTTTCGCAAAAAAACGAAAAATAACGCCTGGATGAAAAAAGATGCCCGTATGAATTTCTGCTATTGGCGAAAGTCAAGCTTAATTAATAAATTAACTTTGAAGTGTAGTAAGTAGTGTAACGCCCTATGGTTTCAAAAAGAGAACTGATATTCATCACCACAAATTCGCATAAAGTAAAAGAGATAAATGAGTTGGCTGATGCTGAGTCGCGGAATATAACAATCCTGCATAGAGATTATGACTATCCAGAATTGCAGCTTGATGAGATAGAAGCGGTAGCGCAAGAAAGTGCGAATTATATACGGGAGAAGACCGGGATTGAAGATTCCTTCTTCATAGAGGACACGGGGTTATTTATACCCGCTCTAAACGGATTCCCAGGTCCCTTCTCCGCTTTTGTCTTCAGGACAATAGGTAATGAGGGAATCCTGAAATTGATGGCTGATAAAAAGGGCGAAGCACGAAAAGCTACTTTTAAGACGGTGGTCGCATTCTGCGAAGCGCCCCAAAAAACACCTGTTCTTTTCGTTGGCATCGCGGAAGGGAGAATAGCAGAGGAGATTCGAGGGCGTGGGGGCTTTGGCTATGACCCTATATTTGAATTCGAGGGAGCGGAGAAGACATTCGCAGAGATGAGCACCGAGGAGAAAAACCACGTGTCGCATAGAAGCAGAGCTTTCGAGAAATTATTAGATTACCTCTCTTAGGCGTTTAGGAATGGAGCTTAACTATATATTGCTCATTTTCTATATGTGAATTTAGAAAAGTTTAAATAGCCATTTCGCATTCTATGTACAAGGAATGAAAAAGGGTAAGGCGCGGAAGCGGTTTGCCGCTGCCACAAAGGCGGAAGAAGCAGCATTGCAGGGGTTTACCCTTATTCCAAAAGTAATTTTATTCGGTGCTGTTTTACAGAGAATGTCAATGTTTTTGCCCCATGATAGGAAATTCTTTGACCTCTTTGAGGATCTTGCAGATAAAGCGGTGGAAGCATCGCAACTGCTGGTGGATTTAGGTGTTGATTATCGCTCATCCGTCCCCTTTTCACTGAACCCTGACTCCCGCAGCTCCAATCTTCTGCAAATCAAAGAAAAGCTTAAAGTACTGGAAGATGAAGGTGACTCGATTGTTCATCAAATCATGCACGAACTGTTTTATGACCACACACGGGTCACTGAGGAGAAGGGAGACATACGTTATTTCGTTCATAATCTTGACAACATAATAGATGACGTGGAAAAAGCAGTAGCGCGATTAGCATTTACTCAAAGACCTACCATTCCTGAACCGGTAAGCGAATTTGCGCCGATTATTCTGGAAGCCGCACTGGAAATAAGAAAAGCAGTAGGTTGTTTGCGCAATATACAACACGAAGAAATAGCGTTAGAAGAATGTTGCATCAGGATAAACGAATTAGAGAACGAAGCAGACATAATAAATCGTAAATGGCTTAAAATACTGATGACCACACCAACGGAAGATCCCAATGAAGTGCTTGAAAGACTGCTGGTTAAAGAGATAGTGGATATCTTAGAAGATACCACGGACCAGTGCGAAGATGTGGCTAATATCTTGGAGACCTTTAGATTAAAGGGCGGCATTTAATGGAGTCTGCATTAGTCTACGTTATTGTAATAATAATCCTCGCGTTGATCTATGATTTTTTGAATGGCGCGAATGACAGTGCGAATGCGATTGCCACGGTAATCGCTACCAAAGCGTTAACACCGCTAAAGGCGTTGGGTTTAGCGAGTTTGTTCAACCTCGCGGGCGCTTTCGTTTTTACAGAAGTAGCAAAAACTGTTGGAAAAGGTATTGTTTCTGCTACAGATCTGACAGCCACTATTTTTCTTGTCGTTCTTATCAGTGGTTTGATTGGTGCGATAATATGGACTTTTATTTGCACTACTGTTGGCATTCCGATAAGTGTGACGCATTCATTAGTAGGTGCAATTATGGGTGCAGGACTCGTTGCTGGGGGTACAGGCGTAATACAGTGGAGCATCCTAACCAACAAAGTATTTATTGCTATTGCGCTCGGTCCCTTTGTGGGATTCGTCGCAGGGGCGTTACTCTTTGCTCTCATCAGTTGGTTGCTCTACCTCTTTTTTAAGAATACGCCTGAACCCGGTACAGAGCGGATTTTTAGGAAACTGCAGATTATTTCCGCTTCTTTTATGGCTTTCAGTCACGGAATGAACGATACGCAGAACGCAATGGGCGTGATTACCGCGGCTCTGATAACCAGCGGTTTTATCGCCACGTCGACTGGAGAGTCATTTCCCGTGCCCTGGTGGGTAAAAATAATCTGCGGGTCTGTGATGGCGCTGGGCACGCTTCTGATGGGCTGGAAAGTAATAAGGACCGTGGGGTGGCGATTAACAAAGCTGGAGCCAAAACATGGGTTCGCGGCTGAAACTGGTGCAGGCCTCGCCGTTATGGCGGTAAGTGTAGTCGGCATGCCGGTAAGCACCACGCACGTCATAGGTTCAGCAGTGATAGGAGGGACATTTTTTCAAAGCCTTCGCAGAATTCGATGGTCAGAAGTGGGGAAAATGATCACGGCATGGATAATAACCATTCCGCTGGCAGCGGCAATTGGTGGAGCGGCGTATTGGATATTGCAGTTTATTTAGCTTATCTTCTTCACCGCCAATTCAATCGCCCTCCTCACACTTGATATTGGTCTTATCGTTACAACCGGTATATTAACTATCTTTTCAACGGTTGGACTGGCGATTGGCGCACACACAAGTGCGGATGCTCCGTCCCGTTCCGCTTTTATCGCGGCTATTATCGCTTCTTCAATGCTCGTAACCGCGTATTCTTTGATGTCAACGGCCTCTTTTCCTGCAAATATTGTTGGTTGTTCTATCTCATCCAAAACACCCCGCGTGCCAACAATAGCGATAAATTTCTGCTCCTTGTTCGTTTCTGCGCCTTCTATCTCTTTTATCGTGGTTAGTATCCGTCTAAAGGTGCGCAAATTCGGGTCTCGCTCACCAGAGAGGATTTTATAAAGCGTGCTTGCTGGTACGCCCGATTTCTCGCTGAATTGCCCTATACTCATCCCCAGCTTCTGCTTGATGGCTTTTGATAATATACCAGGGAGCGCTTTATCCTGCCCGAAAATTTCAGCCACGAGATCATCAGCGATGGTCATGTCTTATAGTATAAAAGGCAATACGTAAAGTTATATCCTTTTTGTAGATATTACGCAACGAGAGATTTTAATAGAAAGATTGAGTGCCGGGCGTGGATTACAGAAAGAACATTTATGTATAAAAAAATGCAGGATAAGATAGAGCAGGTGGGGGCACTCATACAAGTGAGCTGAAGTGAGGAAAAGAAGGACCATTGCGGAGATAGCGAAGAGAGTAGAAAGGGGAGAGGCAGTGGTGATGACAGCCGAGGAGCTTTGTAATAGCGTGCGGAGTGGCGAGGAGATAGGATTTGAAGATGTGGATGTCGTTACTTCTGCTACCTGCGGCGTGATGAGCGGAACATTTGCAGTTCTTTCATTTCAAGTCGCCGAGCGAGACGAGTTTGAGCGTGCATCAAAGGTTTCACTGAACGGTGTGCCAGCATTCGTAGGTCCTTGCCCTAACGAACGGCTGGGTATCGTTGATGTGATTGTGTACGGCCCTTCACACAGGGATAAAAACTACGGAGGCGGGCATCTTTTCAGAGCGCTGGTTGCGCATGAAGAGATAGAGGTCGCAGTTGAAACCGTTGATGGTCGAGAGATAAAGACTACAACGACCCTCGATGAAATCACGTTTGCGAGGCTCTGTAGCACGAGAAACGCCTTTAAGAACTACTTTGCATTCGTAAATGCACATGAGAACGAAGTAACTTCGATATTTTCGGTAAGCAAATTTAAAGGACCGTTCAAGGAACTGACCTTCTCTGGCTGTGGCGAATTGAACCCGCTGGAGAAGGATCCGCTTATGGATACGATCGGTGTAGGCACGAAAATCTTGATGAATGGCGCTGAGGGTTTTGTTATCGGAGAAGGCACAAGGAGTTCTGCGGAGAAACCGAATTTGATGGGTATTGCGGACATGCACGGGATGCAGCCGGAGTATCTCGGCGGGTTTCGAACTTCAGCAGGACCGGAGATATGGACTTCCTGGGCCGTTCCTATCCCTATATTGAACGAGCGAGTGTGGGAAAACGTCAAAAAGCTGGATGAGGAGATAAAACTGGGAGTCCTGGACGTCCATAACAGACTGCCGGTAGGTGAAACAACCTATGCGGATGTCTGGCGTGACTTTTCCGTGCGGTTCGACCGATCAAGCTGTATCGAATGCGAGGAGTGTCCGGTTGCGAGCTTGTGCCCTTCGGATGCATTCGATGCTCGGGCGAAGGACGTGAATGCTGATTTGTGCTGCAACTGCGGTGCATGCGTGCATTTATGCGAGGGGGAGGCTTTTAGCTGTAATCTTGGCGTTGTTACTCTTGCGGGAAGAGAAATTCCAGTGACCTTACGGCAGTCAGACAGAAGAAGGGCATCGGAATTAGCAGCAATCCTGAAGCAGAAGATTTTGGATGGAGGTTTCACGATTTCTGAGCCGGTAGCACGGTTTAACGTTTAAAACGAGGTGTGATGAAGAATGGAAAATGAGAAGTATCATTTGGAATGTTTTGAATGTGGGAAAGTAGTTGCAGACAGATATACAAATACGTGCCCAAAAGGTCACGATTCGTTGTTACGAACGGTTTATAGCAGGAAGAGGATAAGGAAACTTTCAGGGCACGGGATGTTCAACTATATAGACTGGTTGCCAGTAGAAGCGGCTTTACCTACAAACGCAAGTCCGATTACCTACCGCAGTGAGGGGTTAGGTAGAGAACTCGGGCTGAAACATTTGTATATCAGTTTTAGCGGTTATTGGCCGGAGAAAGGGGCGTTCATGAAGACCTGCACGTTCAAGGAGTTGGAAGCGCTGCCGACGTTACAACGAGCAAAAGAGAAATCGGGTGGGAAGATTTTAGTCGTGGCTTCTGCCGGTAATACGTCAAGAGCGTTTGCAGGGGTCTCTTCCGCGACTGGAATGCCTGTTGTCGCGGTAGTGCCAAGAAGTTCCCTCCACCGGATGTGGACCACCACGGAGAATCACGATAGCATCTTCTTAATCTCCGTGGACGGCGATTATTCAGATGCGATTGCGGTCGGCAAGCAGATAGCGAAGCTGGACGGGCTAATAGAAGAAGGCGGTGTGCGAAACGTGGCGAGACGGGATGGCATGGGCGTGGTTGAACTTGAAGCTGCATTCTCTATGCATGAATTGCCCGATTATTATTTCCAGGCGGTGGGCAGCGGCACGGGCGCGATTTCCGCCTGGGAAACCTTTGGCAGGCTCATAGGAGATGGGCGGTTTGGCGTTAAGATGCCGAGGATAGTTATCGCTCAGAATCTCCCCTTTGCGCCCATGGTCAGTGCATGGCAGGCTGGTAGAGCAGAGATAATCGCAGATAAGGACATGAAAGACGCTGAAGATGCGATAAAAGAGATTTATGCAGACGTGCTCTCCACGAGGAACCCGCCTTATTCAATCAAAGGTGGTGTCTATGATATGCTTTCTAGTACAAACGGGATGATGTACGGGATAACCAACGACGAGGCAAAGGATGCGGAGAAATTATTTGTGGGTGAAGAAGGGATAGATTTAGATCCTGCGGCATCCGTAGCGGTTGCATCTTTAATAAAAGCCGTTGATGATGGATCAGTCAAAAAAGAGGATAAGATTTTGTTGAATATCACCGGCGGCGGCTATAAACGGTTGAAAGAGGATTGTGAACTGCACGCGATAGAGGCGCGGATGGAGCTACAACCCTCTGAGCAATTAGCGTTGGATGACGTTGAAAAAGAGCTAGAGGAGTTTGTTAAGGGATTTATAGGATAAAAGTTCAGAGATGCGAAAGATATATATTCGCTGAGTGACAAGGATATGGATAAGATAGTTGCAAATTGAGTGATAAAAATGCCAGAAAAAGAAATACATTTTAGAGAATTTCAGAAGGCCTTGCAAAGAGCAACAGAAAGTATGAATGAGTATTATTTTAGAATAGGTATGGCGGACTTAGAGGAGTATCGTTATAGAGAAAGAGTTTATTGCTATGAACTTTATCATCAGCTTAGGTTGGCTTTGGAATGTTTTCCTTACACTTTACAGGGGGAAATGGATAAAGGGGGACATCCAATTATCCATCCAGAAATCGGTCCTGTAAAACCAGATTTCATTCTTCACGAGCCGAAGGCTATGGATGCTAATCTTGTGGTTATGGAAGTGAAACCGCTAAATAACTCCAAAGAGCGTGGCTTGAAGAAGGATTTAAAATCCTTAACAGGATTTCTGGATTTAGGATATTATAGAGCTATACACCTGATATACGGTTCATTGGGAAGAGGTAATGGAGGGATCTCCAAAGTAATAAACGCATATCGGGAGTATAATGGGGATTCCGACAGGTTAAACGCATATCATGGTAAATTGTTGCTATACTGGCATAAAGCTTATGGGGAAGCCGCCATAATCTACGATTGGGAAAGAGGTGATTTTAATAGCAACGACAAATAAGACTGCATATAAGCTCTGAGACATCGCTCTCTTCAGTCGCAACGCCATATGTGCTTGAACGTTATACTCAATAGAATGCCGGATGCTTTAGTAAGCTTCAATAAATGTGAGAGCCTTTAATAGTATACCCTGTGAATGAAGTAAGCATCACCAATGTACGAACCCGAGCGCGAAGTACTGGAGATACTGAAGCGGAACAACATAGACGTTGTCTCGACGCTGCCCTGTGAGAAAATAAGTGCATTGTTACGGTTAGTTGCGCACGATCAAGCATTTTGTCACGTAGGCTTGAACAGGGAGGAGAACGGCGTTGGGATCTCCGCAGGCGATTTTCTCGCAGGCGGGAAGCCGCTAATGATCATTCAGAGCACCGGGTTAGGTACTATGATAAATGCCCTCATGTCGCTTACCGTCACTTATGGATTGCCGTTACCGATAATAGCGAGCTGGCGCGGTGCTTACGATGAGAATATAGAGGCCCAGGTCCCGTTTGGGAAGACATTGTCCAAGGTTTTAGATGCGTTAGAACTGAAATACACGATAATAGAGGACGCATCACAGATAGGCTTTGTAGAAGAAGTTATTCAAGACGCTTTCGATAATGAAAGGCCGCATATTGCGCTCATCTCGCCGAGAACGTGTGGGCGCAATGAGGAAAACCAAGAAGAAATAGTCCCGTACCCAAAAAAGACTCGCATGGTTGAGTACACATGCGAACCTAAAAAGCCAGAAATGAGCAGATACGATGCGATACGAATAATAACCGAATATTTGAACGAAGAAGCCGTAATCGCAAACATAGGCGTGCCGAGCAAGGAGCTGTATGCCGCTAAAGACCGTGCTTTGAATTTTTACATGCTCGGCAGCCTGGGTCAAGCGTCACCCATCGGCTTCGGCGTTTCGTTGAAATCCACGAGAGAAACGATGGTGCTCGATGGCGATGGCAGTCTACAGATGAGTAACATTCTACCGATAGTAGCGGAGAAGAAGCCAGAAAATCTCTCTATTGTTTGCCTGGATAACGGCACCTGGGGAAGCACCGGTGACCAGCCCGCGCCCTACATGGATATGGAATTGATGGCGCTCAGTGCGGGCATAGAGAACACGATGAAGGTGCATACAGAAGCTGAGCTGCGGTCAACCTTAGAGCAGTTATACGAGAGAGCGGGTCCGAGATTCCTACACGTCGTCGTCAAGCCAGGCAATGCTGACGTGGGAAATATACCATTAAGCGCAGCGCAGATAAAGCGAAGATTTGTGAAGGCTATGCTGCATCATCATACCCAATAGTATAAAATTAGCCGTCACATACCAGTTATGTTTCAGTATTATTATACAAATAGATAATTTAATGCACAAAATAGCAATTGATTTAAATAGTGAATAACAGATAACATATCGAGGATAAAAGATGGGGGATAGTACAAATAAAAGTTTAGGAGGTGAATAATATGGAAAAAAGAACCATGGTAAGTTTAATAGTTATAGGAGCAATTGCAGTGACTGTGATGATTGTAGGCTGCATAGATGATGAAACCACTGAGATGACCACGATCAACATCGGTTACCAACCAAGCACACATCAAATCGCAGCGATGTTAGCATCCGAGAAGGGATGGTGGGAAGAGGACCTTGCGGAATTTGGTATAGAAAAGGTTGTAATGAAGGAATTCCCTTCTGGACCTCCAGAGATGCATGCAATGCTTGCCGGAGACCTTGACGTTGCTTACGTAGGGGTTGCACCACCCATTGCAGCGATGTATGAAGGCCTGGATGCAAAGATAGTTGCAGGCGCCCAGACCCAGGGATCTGCATTAGTTCTCAGCCCTGAACTTGCTGATGAATACGAAAGCAAGGGGGTGCAGTCTTTAAAAGGCAAGAAAATAGCGACCTTTCCGCCTGGCTCGATTCAGCATACAGTTCTCTCAAAATGGCTTTTAGATAATGGAATAGACCCGGAAGAGGATGTAGATATGAAAGCAATGGGTCCAAGCGATGCTGCTACCGCTATCGGCGCTAAAGCCGTAGATGCAGTCTTCCTCCCAAGTCCAACACCCACGATAATCGTAGAGGAGGGCAATGGAGTCATTGTTGCGTGGTCGGGTTCGATATCGCCAAACCATGCATGCTGCTGCGTGGTTGCGAGTGGAACAATGATGAGAGAGCATCCAGACATAGTCAAGCAGATAATAAAAACGCATATACGTGCCACGGAATACGAAATCGAGCATCCTGAAGAAGCGGCGGAGATTTATGCAAAGTGGCTGGACGCAGATGTATCAACAATAAAGCAGTCTATCAACGTAACAGATATGCACTGGATCCACGACCCCAGTATAGAGGTGGAATCTGGCCTCGAGTACGCGGAAGTAATCTACGAACTGAACAGAGAAAGATATGAGAGCGCGGGGATTGAAGTGCTTGGAGAAGAAGATATCTTTGATACCAGCTTTTATGACGAGGTAATGGAAGAGAGATGAGGCGACCGACAAAAGAAGAAGGGCTATCGTTAGTTCCTCTAATCATAGTTCTTCTATTATGGGAGATTATAGCGGGGTACGTGATAAGAGATCCTTTGATCTTACCCCGCTTTTCTGCCGTTATTTTTTCCATTTATACGCTCAGGGAACTTTTAATTATAGATATTCTGACCAGCCTCCTTCATTTTGGTATCGGGATGACATTGGCATTCTCCGCAGCACTTCCCCTTGCAATTGCTATGGGCTGGTTCAGGAATGTGTTTAGAGCGGTGGATCCCATTATTGAAATCGTAAGGCCTATACCACCTCTTGCCTGGATCCCTCTTGCAATCGTATGGATCGGTCTTAACCACTATGCAGCAGGATTCATCATATTCATAGGCGCATTTTTCCCCATCTTAATTGACAGCTATACCGGATTCAGAGATGTGCCAAGGGTATTGGTGGAGACGGGAAATGTGTTAGGATGCATTGGGAATATAAAGCTGATAAGATACGTTGCTTTGCCTTATGCGCTTCCCTCGATTGCTACTGGCACTCGTGTTGGAATGGGCGTTGGCTGGATGTGCGTTGTAGCGGCTGAGATGTTCGGGGTGGGAAATAGTGGGCTTGGTTACCGGCTATTCCAGAAATTTTACTTTTTGCACCAGATGGACTATGTTGTAGCGTACATGCTCATTTTAGGAGTGTTAGCGCTATGCTTAGACCGCTTGTTCAGGCATTTCGTGGAGTATAAACTATTTAGATGGAAGAAGGGCATAGTGAAATAACATGAATAACAAACTTAAGCTTCACAACGTAACGAAAGCATTTCAATCGGAAGAAGGGGGGATAAAGGCATTAGAAGACATTAATTTAGAAGTCAAACCGAACGAATTTTTATGTATTATAGGTCCCTCGGGATGCGGTAAGACCACATTGCTGAGAATGATTGCGGGCTTAGACTATCCAAGCAGAGGCGAGATTATCTTGGATGGAGATAGAGTTAGCGGCCCTTCCCCGGATAGAGGAATGGTATTCCAGGAATTTTCGTTATTCCCGTGGAGAACGGTGTTGAAGAATATAGAATTTGGACTGCAAATTCGGGGAATGGAGGATAAAGAGAGGAGGGAAATTGCAAAAAGATACTTAGAGCTTGTGGGTCTACAAGATTTTGGAAATAGTTACCCCTATGAGCTTTCCGGGGGCATGAAGCAAAGAGTAGCGATTGCAAGAGCTCTTGCGACGGAGCCTTCCATTTTATTGATGGATGAGCCGTTTGGCTCTGTGGATGCGCAGACGCGGAATGTGCTTCAGGAAGAGCTGCTGGAGATTTGGAGGAGAACAAAGAAAACTATTTTGTTCGTGACCCATAGCGTTGATGAAGCGGTATATCTTGCAGATAGAGTTGTGGTGATGTCCGCAAGACCGGGTCGCATTATTGCGTGCGTGGATATTGGTATACCGAGACCAAGAAAGCGAACGAGCATGGAGGCAAATGAGGTTAGAGAGCGGCTCCTTATGCTGCTTGGCTCAAAACGGCAGAAATAAATAAAGCCAGATCTGTTCGTGCTGATAGAAGCAAAACCAAGACGAAATATTCGCTTGTCTTATCAATACAGCAGTGAAGATGATAATGAATCACGATGGTGAAGTGAAGAAAGCAGCGAAGGCGTTTTTTGAGTTGATAAAGAGTTAAAGGTGCTACCTTCGCTCATTCCAACGGTATAGTAGTTCTCTTCTTCTCGTTTTCTTTCTTTTTTAGCCGCACGCTGAGTACACCGTTTTTATACGTTGCCTTTGCCGTTTCGGGCTTTACGGGCGTTTCGAATGTTAATACCCTAAAGAACTTTGTCCCGCCTTCCGTTTTTATTTCCAGTGAGTCGTCAGTAGCATGCAACCTCAAATCCTCCTTCTCGACACCGGGCAATTCCGCTACGACTTCGTAAGCATCATTCTGATCAATCACATCTATCAACGGTTCGCGCTCACCCCCCGGGGAAGGCTCTAATCTCATGTGTGAAGGTTTTATATTCCCAAATTCCTTTAACTCCAGATCCTTCCCCGGCTCCTTTGTGTATGAGAACCCGTAGATGAACGGGGCGTATCTTTTAGCAGCCTCAGGCATTTCCTCTTCTAACTTCTGCAACATCTCTTCAAAGGGGTCCTGTAACCACTCGTCGAAGTCCTGCGGCCCCCTTCTCAGCATTCTTGAAAGTTCCTCCTCGGTTGGCGCTGGCAGTTTCCCCATCTCATCTAAAGCCCGCTCCATGTACCACTCGACTAAATCAAAGATAGAAGGGCGCTTTCTTTTCTCCATGATTTATCGTTTAGAAATGGATATTAAAAAGTTTCTGGCGTTAAGTCTTACATACAGTCAGTGCTTACTATTTTTACCGGTGGTTCTCCTTTTATTTGTGTTATGAGTGTCATCAACCCGTCCAGCTTCTCAACGCTTCCTTCAGCGCAGATAACGACCGAGCCCTCTCCGCCATCAACGCCTCCTGCTGCTATGGGGAACGCATCGTCAGCACCCAATATCCTCAACGCATCAATCTCTGTGATTAGCTTGCCATGCACGGGCATCAGTCCCACCAGCCAACCGACAGCTTTATAGCATTTTTCAATCCCCACACGCTTTGCAGCGTCTACAATGGAATAAGGTATGGTTTTCTCAAGGCCTACAGGAATTATAAAATGCACGCCCCGCGCCATAACGGTACCGAGTGCAGAACCAATCGTGCCACCTGCGCGATTTGCCATGAGTATGCCTGCGGTTCCGGTTGCATCCAACGCATTTGCGCCCTTTATGAACACGTCCTCCGCTGACAAATTCTCTATCGCTTCTTCTGTGTTCTCTGTGCTAATCTTACCGTTCTTCAGTATCACCTCTTTCACTCTTTCTTCTTTTGGGACAATGCACGTACCACTGTCAGTTATAATACCCGCGGCGTATCGCTGCTTTTCAACCTTATCTACTCCACCGGGCACATCTTTCAAAATTTCTTCGACTACGTAAGCGTTTGTAGTCCCCAGCGTTATTATAACGGTCCCCTGCTTCAGAGCACGCTGCACTTCTTCCAAATTCTTTACGCCCATCGCAATGAGCCGTTTCGATTCCGAGGGCGTAAGTGTTATCACAATCTTCTTTTTCTCTTCTGCCATCGCTCTACTGCACCTATTATCTATCTGTAAGTTAACGTGAGTATTAATTTTATGGTTTTCTATGCTCTTAAAGGGACTTATGAACTTTTCATCTCTGCAGCACTACGTGAACCTGCCCTTCATTGAAGAGGGTAAGAAAGAAATGAAGCGGAGGTGGATGGAAGAAGCGGTGAGAATAAAAGTATCCCCTGCTTTTTGAAGCTATTTAAGTACTGGGAGCCTAACATAATAAGGAGGCATATAACATGGAGAGAACAAGGAATTTTGACAGAAGCAAGGGTTTTGATCGTGGACCACGAGAGATGCATACGGTTACGTGTGCGGACTGTGGGGAA
>JAENXH010000279.1 GCA_016649585.1 Methanosarcinales archaeon | reverse complement strand
AACGGTTCTCCCCAGATTTCGAAATTTAACTAGGATATTCTCCTAGGTCACCTACCCACCAGCGTTAGCTCAGAGCTTGCGTCGCCGCGTCTATATGCGTGGTACAGGAATATGAACCTGTTCCCCTTTCGATCGGCTCGTTTTAAGACCGACCTTAGGACCGACTAACCCTTGGCTGACGAACATTGCCAAGGAACCCTTGGGCTTCCGGCGGTGAGGATTCTCACCTCACTATGCTCCTACTACCACCGAGATCTGCAAACCAGATCGGTCCACTGGGAATCACTCCCCAGCTTCTACCCAACCCGGTCGCCCCCCTACCTAAAACTCTTATGAAGTTCAATCAGGTATCGGGACCCGGTTTAGCCCCGTCCATTTTCTGGGCCCAACAACTCGATGAGTAAGCTGTTACGCTTTTTTTAACGGATAGCTGCTTCTAAGCTTACCGCCTCATTGTTTGTGCTATTGGACGCCATTCTGTTTAACATTTAACCGGGATTTAGGGCCCTTAACCTGATGTAGGG